>NZ_QETJ01000002.1:0-121268 GCF_003105095.1 Pseudomonas sp. NDM
GGGAGAAGGCACCGCAGGCCGCGGCGGGAAACAGGGGGTTGAGGGGGAGCGAAGCAAACGGGAGCCGGTGGGCCGGGATCGATCCCGCAGCGAAGGAACCCGAGCCTGCGAGGGCCGAACGCAGGAGCAAGCCTTTTCGGTTACCTTTTCGGCGCCTGGAAAAGGTGACTCGCCGTAAGGGCGAAACCGCCAGCCGCAGCACCGAAAAAAAACGGATATCCCCCCAAAACCCCAGCGCATGGTCGGCCCAAAGGCCGCCAAGCCCCCCCCAAAAAAACCGGCAATGTCAAAACCGCTCAGCCACCCGCTTATACGGATAATCCGGCTCCCGGTACTTGCCCGGCTTCTGCCGTTTCGGCAATTCGACCTTGTCACGCTCCACCTCTTCATAAGGGATGCGACTGAGCAGATCGGTAATGATGTTCAGCCGTGCGCGCCGTTTGTCATTGGAGTCGGCCACCATCCACGGCGCCCGATCGGTATCGGTGTGCTTGAACATCTCGTCCCGCGCCCGTGAATAGTCGAACCAGCGGCTGTAGGATTTCAGATCCATCGGCGTCAGTTTCCAGATCTTGCGCCCGTCATTGATTCGCGCTTCGAGCCGGCGGGTCTGCTCTTCGGGGCTGACCTCAAGCCAGTACTTGAGCAGGATCACCCCCGAATCGACGATGGCGTTTTCCACCCACGGGATCGACTTGAGAAACTTGTCGGCCTGTTCCTCGGTGCAAAAACCCATGACCCGCTCGACACCGGCGCGGTTGTACCAACTGCGGTCGAAGATCACCACTTCACCGCCCGCCGGCAGGTGCGGAAGATAGCGCTGCACATGCATCTGGCTCTTCTCGCGATCGGTTGGCGCCGGCAGCGCGACAACGCGAAACACTCGTGGGCTCACGCGCTCGGTAATCGCTTTGATCGTGCCGCCCTTGCCGGCACCATCGCGGCCTTCAAAGACGATACACACCTTGACACCCTTGGCGATGACCCACTCCTGCAGCTTGACCAGCTCCACGTGCAGCTTGCGCAACTGGTCGAGGTAGTCCTTGTTTTTCAAGCGCGGGCGTTCTATGGCCTTTGCGGGTTTCTTCCTGTCTTTCGCCATGAATCGATCCTCGCGCTTCAACAGCCCAGTGAAATTGTTTATTGACCCTGGAGGCCTGATCCGTGAGGTTAGTCCACGCCCGGTTGTTTGCCATTGCCGGGGAAAAAAGCCGGATCATCATGTGTTTCCTGCATTTGTTCTGACGTCGCACTGTTCATTGCCCGATCCCCTGTTTGCTGGAGTTTTTCGATGCCGTCGTCCAAATCACTGCCCACTGCCCTGCTCGGTCTGGCCCTGGCCTGTCCGGCAATGGCCGAGACCCAGGGTCTGGAACTGGGGCAAGTGCTGATTTCGGCGGATGAGCGCAGCGGCACGGATGCAGCGGTCGAAGAGGCTCGCGAACGCCTCGAACAGGTGCCCGGCGGCAGCAACGTGGTCGACATGCGCCAGCCATTGCAGGGCCGCGTGGCCAGCAATCAGGACGTGCTGGCCTTTCAGCCAGGGGTGTATGCGCAGTCGGCGGGCAACGAAGGCGTGAAGATTTCCATTCGCGGATCGGGGATCAACCGCGCACCCGGCGCCCACGCCTCGGGGCTGTATACGATGCTCGATGGCCTGCCGTTGACCGGCCCCGGCGGCACTCCGTATGAATTGCTCGAGCCGCTATGGGTCGACCATGTCGAAGTGCTGCGCGGCGCCAACGGTTTTGATCGCGGCGCGCTGGCGCTGGGCGGCGCTATCGATTACGTCAGCCACACCGGTTATACCGCGCCGAAACTGCAAGTGCGCTACGCCACCGGCAGCCATGGTTATCAGCAAAGACAGGTCAGCTCCGGGCAAGTGCTGGGGGATTTCGATTACTACGTGTCGCTGACCGGTGCCGACGCCGATGGCTATCAGGACCACACCGCCAGTGAAAGCAAAGGCCTGATCGCCAACTTCGGCTATCGCTTCAACCCGAACCTGGAAACCCGCTTCTACTTCCGCTACCGGGAAACCGACAACGACCTCGCCGGCCGCGTGACCAAACATTCCATCGAACACAGTCCTCGGGCAGCCAACCCGGCGTATGTGGCGCGCGACGACAGCCGCAAACAACCCGGCAGTACCTTCATCGGCAACAAGACCACGTTCTACCTCGATGACGATTCGAGCATCCAGACCGGCCTCGTCTACCACGACTACCCGATGGATTTGCGCGAAGGCCCGAACCGGCTGAAGGTGGCTTACACCGACGTCAGCGGCACCTTCGACTACAAGCGCCGCGACACCCTGTTCGGCCTGGAAAGCCGCAGCACTGTCGGGCTGCGCGTCACCAAGCACCTGCCCAACGATGGCGCCAGCGAGTTCGTGCGCATCCCGAGCGGCAACACCGCCAGCTATGCACCGGGCACGCGTATGCGCAACTTCACTTATCAGGGGTCGGACACCGTGCTGCATTTCGGTAACGACCTGGAAATCGCCGACGACCTCTGGCTGACCACCGGCCTCGCCGCCATCTACACCCGCCGCGAGAGCGCCGTGACCTACCCGCAGGGCGGCGGCAAAACCAGTCTCAACGACTGGGACTACGCACCGCGCATTGGCCTGCGCTACCAGATCACACCGGACGTGCAAGTGTTCGGCAACCTCAGCCGCTCCGTCGAAGCACCCCATCCGTGGTCATTGATCTACAGCTCCAACGTTCGCTTCCCTGCCGGCAACGGTGCCGCCACCGGCACCCAGCGCGACCCGATCGAACTGCAAAACCAGACTGCCACCACCCTGGAACTCGGCGGCCGTGGCGACAGCGCCTTCGGCGAATGGAGCCTTGCCTGGTACTACGCGCAAGTTCGTCACGAACTGCTCTCGGTACTGCCCGACGCCAACGCCGTCACGCCTTACGAACTCAACGCCAGCCCGACCGTGCACCAGGGCATCGAGGCCAGTCTCGACAGCAAACTCTGGACCGCCGCCGACGGGCGCCAGTTGAGCTTGCGCCAGGCCTACACGTTCAGCGATTTCCACTACCGCGACGATGAACGCTTCGGCGACAACCGCCTGCCCGGTTTGCCGATGCACTACTACCAGGGAGAGCTGCGCTACGACTGGCCGCAAGGTTTCTTCGCGGCCGTGAACACGCAGCTGGTATCCAAAGTGGCCGTGGACTACGCCAACAGCTATTACGCCGACCCGTACGCCCTGTTCGGCGCCACGCTGGGCTACAACGCGCCGAAGGGTGACTGGCAAGGCTGGGTGGACATGCGCAACCTGACCGGCAAACGCTACGCAGCAACGGTCACCCCGGGGTATGACGACAAAGGGCTGGATGCCGCACGGTCGACACCGGGTGAAGGGATGGGTGTTTATGTTGGGGTTTCGTGGAGTTTGTTGTGAAGCCCAACCCAATTCCAATGTGGGAGCGAGCCTGCTCGCGAAAGCGGTATGAAAGACTCGCAGGTTCACTGACGAACAAAAGAAAGGAATCCACCAATGCTCGAATCCCTGGAAAAAATGCTCGCCAAGGGTGTGGATAACGCTTTGTTGCGCTTCGGCCTGGGCAAGGGGTATCTGGATCTGGGCGAAAACGCCAAGGCTGCCGAGCATTTTCAGCGCTGTGTGGGGTTCGATCCGAAATACTCGGCAGCGTGGAAATTGCTGGGCAAGGCGCAGCTGGCGCTGGGCGATCACGCCGCTGCGCGTCAGGCCTGGGAGCAAGGCCTGGAAGCGGCCCGCACCCATGGCGACAAGCAGGCCGAGAAGGAAATGACGGTATTTCTCAAGAAGCTTGAGCGACAGGCGCCTTGAGCTACGGACAGCGCAATGCGTCTGCATTGACCGTCACCAGATCGAGTCCACTCAGTACCAGCGCGCCTCACCCGGCGGACGCTTCTTGAAGCGTTTCATGCTCCACATGTACTGGCTCGGATACGCCGCGACGTAACGCTCGACCACTTTGCTCATGGCTGCGCAGGACTCTGCGGTATCGGTGCTGTACATCGCTTCTGGCGCGGCTTCGAGGATCACTTTGTAGCCTGAGCCGTCAGGCAGGCGCAGGGCGTGCAGGAACACTCCGACCGCTTTGCCGCCGGCGAGCATGTTCGGCACGAATTTGCTGGTCAGTGCCTGAGTGGCGAAGAACGGCACGAAAATCCCGGCGGACTCGGCCGGTTCCGGGTCGGCGGGAATGCCAACTGCACCACCCTTGCGCACTTCCTTGATCACACTGAGGATGCCTTCCTTGGTCGACGCTGCAACTTTGTTGCCCAATTGCACGCGCTGTTTGCGCAGCAATTCATCCACAGCCTTGAGCTTCGGCGGACGGTAGAAAATGATCGGTTTGCACTGGCTGCAATAGAAATGGTTGAGCACTTCCCAGTTGCCCAGGTGGCTGGTGATGCCGACCACGCCTTTGCCCGAAGCCAGCGCATCCTTGAGCACATCGAGGCCTTCGACTTCGCGGACCAGATCAATCGAACGCTGCGCCGGCCAGATCCATGCGCAGGCGCTTTCTGTCAGCGACTTGCCGATGTCCTTCAGACTCTGACCGACCAGACGCTCGCGCTCGGCCGCATCCATCTGTGGAAAACACTTGGCAAGGTTGATCCGCACTACGTCGCGGGAGCGGTTGGGGGTTTTCCACATGATCCAGCCGATCGCCGAACCCACGGCTTGCACGGCTCGCCATGGCAGCAGGGCAAACAGCCGCAGAGCGCCTACCAGCAAGGCGCCTTTAAACTTTTCCACAGGTCACTCCTGATTATGTGCGATGCGCGAGGCGGGCATTCTAACCGCCGTTGGCAAGCTGCGCGTAGCGGTCGCAATCCTGGGTGTGGTCCATGACCATGCCCGAGGCCTGCATCAGCGCGTAGCAAATGGTCGGGCCGACGAAGGTGAAGCCGGCCTTTTTCAGCGCTTTGCTCATCGCCAGCGCTTGGGGGGTGATCGCCGGGACTTCGCTGCGATCCTTGAAATGATTGATGATCGGTCGGTCGCCAACGAACGACCAGAGGAACGCCACCGGATCCTCCAGCGCCAGCCAGGCTTGCGCATTGCGCCGGGCAGCGTTGAGTTTCAGGCGGTTGCGGATGATGCCAGGGTCGAGCATCAGTTCATCGATCTCGGCGTCACTCATCTGCGCCACGCGCTGCACATCGAAGCCGAAGAGCACCTGACGATAACGCTCGCGCTTGCGCAGCACGGTGATCCACGACAGCCCGGCCTGGAACCCTTCGAGCAAAAGCAACTCGAACAAACCCTGCGCATCGCGTAGCGGCGTGCCCCACTCCTGATCGTGATAAGCCATGTACAGCGGATCTTCGGTACACCAAAAGCAGCGTGGCATAAGGCTCCAGGGGGCGTGCGCAGCAACGAATCGGGTATACTCCCGCTCTTTAAATCGCAGCCCAAGAAACAGGTGAATTTCGTGAGCCAGCCTACGCCAGCCGTGCGTACCTTCCAAGACTTGATCCTCGCGCTCCAGCAATACTGGGCCGAGCAAGGTTGTGTGGTACTTCAGCCCTACGATATGGAAGTAGGCGCCGGCACTTTCCACACCGCGACCTTCCTGCGCGCCATCGGCCCGGAAACCTGGAACGCCGCTTACGTACAGCCAAGCCGCCGTCCGACTGACGGCCGTTACGGCGAAAACCCGAACCGTCTGCAGCACTACTACCAGTTCCAGGTCGTGCTCAAGCCGAACCCGGACAACTTCCAGGAACTGTACCTGGGCTCGCTCAAGCATGTCGGCCTCGATCCGCTGGTGCACGACATCCGCTTCGTCGAAGACAACTGGGAATCGCCGACCCTCGGCGCCTGGGGTCTGGGCTGGGAAGTCTGGCTCAACGGCATGGAGGTCACCCAGTTCACCTACTTCCAGCAAGCGGGGGGCATCGAGTGCTACCCGGTGACCGGCGAGATCACCTACGGTCTCGAGCGCCTGGCCATGTACCTGCAAGGCGTCGATTCGGTCTACGACCTGGTCTGGGCTGACGGCCCGTTCGGCAAAGTCACCTACGGCGACGTGTTCCACCAGAACGAAGTGGAGCAGTCCACCTACAACTTCGAACACGCCAACGTCGACAAACTGTTCGAACTGTTCGACTTCTATGAAAGCGAAGCCAAGCGCCTGATCGAACTCGACCAGCCGCTGCCGTTGCCAAGCTACGAAATGGTGCTGAAGGCTTCGCATACCTTCAACCTGCTGGATGCGCGCCGGGCGATCTCGGTGACTGCGCGTCAGCAATACATTCTGCGCGTGCGCACCCTGGCGCGTTCCGTTGCGCAAGCCTACCTGCTGGCACGCGCCAAGCTGGGCTTCCCGATGGCGACCCCGGACCTGCGTGACGAAGTACTGGCCAAGCTGGAGGCTGCACAATGAGTGCGCAAGATTTTCTGGTTGAACTGGGCACCGAAGAACTGCCACCCAAAGCCCTCAACACGTTGGCTGAAGCGTTCCTCGCGGGTATCGACAAGGGCCTGCAAGCCGCCGGCCTGAGCTACGAAAGCAAAACCGTTTATGCCGCGCCGCGTCGCCTGGCCGTGCTGATCACTGCGCTGGCCACTCAGCAGCCGGATCGCAGCATCAACCTCGACGGCCCGCCACGTCAGGCCGCGTTCGACGCTGACGGCAATCCGACTCAGGCCGCCCTTGGCTTCGCCAAGAAGTGTGGCGTTGACTTGAGCGAGATCGATCAAAGCGGTCCGAAACTGCGCTACAGCCAGAACATCGCCGGCAAGCCGACCGCGAGCCTGCTGCCGACCATCGTCGAAGATTCGTTGAACGACCTGCCAATCCCGAAACGCATGCGTTGGGGTGCGCGCAAGGAAGAGTTCGTGCGTCCGACCCAGTGGCTGGTGATGCTGCTCGGTGATCAGGTCATCGACTGCACGATCCTCGCGCAGAAGGCTGGCCGCGATTCCCGTGGTCACCGTTTCCACCATCCGGAAGCCGTGCGCATCGGTTCGCCGTCGAGCTACCTCGCCGACCTGCGTGCCGCGTACGTATTGGCCGACGCCAACGAGCGTCGCGAGATCATCAGCAAGCGTACCGAAGAACTGGCCACGCGCCAGGAAGGCACGGCAATCGTGCCACCGGCGCTGCTCGACGAAGTGACCGCACTGGTCGAATGGCCGGTGCCGCTGGTGTGCTCGTTCGAAGAACGTTTCCTCGACGTGCCGCAGGAAGCGCTGATCACCACCATGCAGGACAACCAGAAGTACTTCTGCCTGCTGGATGCCGACGGCAAGTTGCTGCCACGTTTCATCACTGTGGCCAACATCGAAAGCAAAGATCCGCAGCAGATCATCGCCGGTAACGAGAAAGTCGTGCGCCCACGTCTGACCGACGCCGAATTCTTCTTCAAGCAGGACAAGAAGCAGAAGCTCGAAGCGTTCAACCTGCGCCTGCAGAACGTGGTGTTCCAGGAAAAACTCGGCAGCGTCTACGACAAGGCCGAGCGCGTATCGAAACTGGCCGCGTACATCGCCGCACGCATTGGCGGCAACGCTTCGTGGGCTGCCCGCGCGGGCCTGCTGTCGAAGTGCGACCTGGCCACCGAAATGGTTGGCGAGTTCCCGGAGATGCAAGGTGTCGCCGGTTACTACTACGCCCTCAATGACGGCGAGCCGCAGGACGTCGCGCTGGCATTGAACGAGCAGTACATGCCACGCGGTGCCGGCGCGGAATTGCCGGCGACCCTGACCGGTGCAGCCGTCGCCATCGCCGACAAGCTCGACACCCTGGTCGGCATCTTCGGTATCGGCATGCTGCCAACCGGCAGCAAAGACCCGTATGCCCTGCGCCGCGCGGCACTGGGTGTGCTGCGTATCCTGATCGAAAAGAAACTCGATCTCGACCTGAACGACGCCGTGGCTTTCGCCGTGACTGCGTTCGGCGGCAAGGTCAAGGCTGCCGGCCTCAACGAGGCGGTGCTGGAATTCATCTTCGACCGTCTGCGGGCGCGCTATGAAGACGAAGGCGTCGATGTCGCCACCTACCTGTCGGTACGTGCACTGAAGCCGGGTTCGGCGCTGGACTTCGACCAGCGTGTACAAGCGGTGCAGGCCTTCCGCAAACTGCCGGAAGCGGCAGCGCTGGCAGCGGTGAACAAGCGTGTGTCGAACCTGTTGAGCAAAGTCGAAGGCTCGGTACCCACCGTGGTCGAAGCCAAGTACTTCGACAATGCCAACGAGTTCTCACTGTATTCGGCGATCCAGCAAGCGGATCAGGCGGTGCAGCCGATGGCCGCGGCGCGTCAGTACAACGAATCGCTGGCGCGCCTGGCGGCACTGCGCGAGCCGGTCGACGCGTTCTTCGACGCGGTGATGGTCAATGCCGACGACGCCAATGTGCGGGCCAACCGTTACGCGCTGCTGGCGCGCCTGCGTGGCCTGTTCCTCGGCGTTGCCGACATTTCGCTGTTGGGCTGAGGGATTGGTGTTGAAACTGCTGATTCTCGATCGTGACGGCGTGATCAATTACGACTCCGATGCCTACATCAAGTCGGTGGAGGAGTGGATTCCGCTGCCCGGCTCGATCGCAGCGATCGCGCAGTTGAGCAAGGCCGGCTGGACGGTGGCGGTGGCCACCAACCAGTCGGGCATTGCTCGCGGCTATTACGACCTCGCCACCCTCGACGCCATGCACGCGCGCCTGCGCGAGCTGGTGGCGGAGCAGGGCGGTGAAGTCGGCTTGATCGTTTATTGCCCGCATGGCCCGGATGAAGGTTGCGATTGCCGCAAGCCGAAACCGGGGATGCTGAAAACCATCGCCGCGCATTACAACGTCGAGCTGGCCAATGTCTGGTTCGTCGGCGACAGCCTTGGTGACCTGGAGGCCGCCAAAGCCGTCGATTCACAGCCAGTTTTGGTGAAGACCGGAAAAGGCGAGAAGACTCAGGGCAAGACCCTGCCGGTTGGCACTCTGATTTTTGACGATCTGGCGGCGATTGCCGCAGAACTTATCCACAACTAGAGTACTTCTGAATTTCCTGGCCAGGGATTGCTCGGGAGTGCGCTTGAACAGTCGGGCATTGCCCCGTAACGGTAACCGTCGCCATGTCGATACTGCGGGCCTTCAGAATCTTTCTTTTCTATCTGCTGCTGGGCACAACAGCGTTGCTGTGGTGCAGCCTGAGCTTTTTCATTGCGCCCTTTCTGTCTTTCAAAGCGCGCTATCGTTTTATCAACGTGTACTGGTGCCGTTGCGCCCTGTGGCTGACCAAGGTGTTCCTCGGTATCCGCTACGAAATCAAAGGTGCGGAAAACGTGCCGGACCGGCCCTGTGTGATTCAGTCGAACCACCAGAGCACTTGGGAGACGTTTTTTCTCTCCGCTTATTTCTCGCCCTTGAGCCAGGTGCTCAAGCGCGAACTGCTTTACGTACCGTTCTTCGGCTGGGCCATGGCCATGCTGCGCCCGATCGCCATCGACCGCGACAACCCCAAAGCCGCGCTCAAACAAGTCGCGGCCAAAGGCGACGAGCTGCTCAAGGACAACGTCTGGGTGCTGATCTTCCCTGAAGGCACACGAGTGCCCTACGGCACCGTCGGAAAATTCTCCCGCAGTGGCAGCGCATTGGCAGTGAATGCGGCGCTTCCGGTGCTGCCGATTGCACACAATGCCGGCAAATTCTGGCCGAAAATCGGCTGGGGCAAACAGTCCGGAGTGATCACCGTGGTCATTGGCGAACCGATGTATGCCGAAGGTAGTGGGCCGCGGGCCATCGCTGATCTGAATGACCGAGTGCAAGCGTGGAACGAGAAAACCCAACGCGAGATGGGCTCGCTGCCACCGGCGCCACAGGCGCCGGCCGCAAGTGATCGACTGGCTGTCTGAATTTTGTGGATAACCTGTGTACGCTTTCGCCTGAAATGACCGTAATCGTTCTATAACTTACTGATTTTTATACATATTTCAAAATCGATAAGTTGAACGAAATCCGTGCATAAGTTTTATTCGGATGTAAAAAAACCGGCCGTTATAGCCGGTTTTTTTGTGCCCCTTCATTCCGCAATCAGCGGCAACTCGATGCAGAAGGTGGTTCCCGCATCGACCACGCTGTGACACTCGATTGTGCCGCCATGATGATCGATCACCGCCTTGACCATCGACAGGCCCAGACCCACGCCGTCGATGCCTTGGGCCGAGGAGAAGCGCCGATACTGGCTGAACAGGTCAGGCAATTCATCGGCAGCGATGCCCTTGCCCTGGTCGGTCAATTCGCAGCGCAGCCATGGCCCGTGACAAGTCACCTCCAGTTGCACTGTAGTGTCTGCCGGGCTGTACTTGATCGCGTTCTCCAGCAGGTTGAACAGGGCGCGCGTCAGCAACCCCTGATCGGCGAGAATCAGCCGCTCCTGACATTCCTCGTCGACTTGATTCAGCAGTTCGATACGTTTCTGCTGGGCGATGGGTAAGGCCTGATCCAGCACGTCCAAGACCAGCATCGCGAATAACGTCGGGCGGAACTGGTAGGTCTCGGACTCGGCTCGCGCCAACAGGACAAAACCATCGGTCAGATCCAGCGCGCGGCGAACCTGGCGTTCGATCTGCTCGAACAACGGTGCGTCAGCCCCCGCTTGGTGACGATGCACATCCAGCAGAGCGAGGATCGCCGAATGGGGCGCGCGCAGGTCGTGGGAGAGAAAACGCAGCAGCACGCCGCGCTGTTCCTCCGCCGCGCGTTCAGCGCTCAAGTCAGTCAGGCTGAGCAGCCAACCGATCGGCGTATCGCCGTCGACCGGCAGCAGCGCCGCTCTCTCCAGGCGCAGACTGCGTTCCTTGTGATCACGAAATTCCAGCAGCGCCAGCGTTGCCAGCGCTGGTCGCGGCGCTGTGGATAATTCCGGATAGCCGAGTCGTGCCAGTTGATCGAGTACGTCATCGCCCACCAACGGATCGTCGAACAACTCACGTGCTTTACGATTGCCTAGCAAAATCTTGCCCTGCGGGTCGCTGATCAGCGTCGCCACAGGCAAATACTCCAGGCCATCGGCAATGAAGCGCCGGGTATCGCGGGTGCGGCTCATGGCTTGTTCGAGCGCCATGATCTGTCCCTGCAAACGGTCAGCGCCGGTGAAGCGGGTCCGGCGTCGCTCCGGGAAGACCTTCGGTTCGCTGTCCAGACGCGCCAGCTCCCAGCCGAAGTAGGTGAGCACGACACTCAGGCGCCGCCAGTTCCAGATCAGGTAACCGAACAACATGCCCAGCGCGGCAGACGTGGGCGACCACCAGTAGCGAATCTCAGCGAGTATGGCGCTGCTGATCAGCGTACACGCCATACCAGTCAAGGTTACCCACAGCGCCCAACGCGGCCGCCACAGCAATAATCCCAGCACACCCGCGACCATCGCCACCGAAAGCAGCGCGCCAGAGGCAGGAGAGGGATTGTGCAGATTGTCCTGGGCGCGATAAGACAACAGAGCAGTCAGCGGCAATAGCACTAGACTTATCCACAACCACTCGCTCACCAGTCGCCGGAATAGACGCTGCACCTGGCTTGGCTCACGACTTTCATGTCGGCGTTGAGGTTTACGCATGGCGCGAACGGCAAGGCCGTGTGGTGGGTTTCATAAGTCTCAGGTCTGAGGCGTGGACCCGAAGAATCATAGCGGACGTCGAACGCCAACGGGCCGCTTCTTTCATCGCGGCTGTAGAGTGGTTATTGTCGACATCCCAGCCCCAGCGACAAGGAACACCGCCGATGCGCGTTGCCATTCTGGACGACGAACCCGCCGAGCTGCGCCGGGTCGAGCAAACCCTGGAGCAAATGGCCGAGGCCGGAGAACAGCCATGGTCACTGCACAGCTTCGAGCGCGGCGAAGACTTGTTGCGCCAGCTGCGTCGGGAGACTTTCGACCTGCTGATCCTCGACTGGCAACTCCCCGACCTGACAGGTCTGGCGCTGCTGCGCTGGACCCGCGAACACATGGATGCGCCACCGGCGGCGATCATGCTGACCAGCCGCGATGGCGAGAGCGATATCGTTCAAGCCTTGAATGCCGGCGCCGATGATTATGTCAGCAAGCCGTTTCGCCCCAACGAGTTGAAGGCGAGGGTGGCGGCGGTATTGCGTCGACATAGCCAACCGCGCAGCGCGGCGGGTGAAGTGCAGACCTTTCACGATCTGACTTTCGACGACGCCGAACTGACCATCACCCGTGAAGGCAAACCGATTCTCATGACTGAACGCGAGTATCGCCTGGCGCGGTGTCTGTTCAGTAATCTGGGTCGGCCGTTGTCGCGGGATTATCTGTATGAGCGCTTCTGGCCAAACGAAGAGACCACTTCCTCGCGACCGCTGGATACGCACATCTACCGGCTGCGCAACAAGCTCGGGCTGACCGCGGATCGGGGTTGGCAACTGCTGACGATTTATGGATATGGGTATCGGTTGGAGAGTGTGGCGACCGGGAATGAGTGAGCCACGACGGCCGGAAAATTATCAAAGATGAAAAAGGTCTGAGGGAATTGACTGCGTATTCCGAACAATCAAAAACCGCCGCCTCTATTGTGGTGTTCGAGGCCACCGTCATCTCGGCTGACTGTGCCGAGGCATTGCAGGCCCTGGGTCTGCGCGTGACAACGCTGGCGCTGAACGAAGACAACGTCATGGGCCTGATGAGCACGCGACCCGACTATGTGCTCACCATCAACTTCAATCAGTACATCAGTGAAGTCTGCGAGCTGCTGAAAATCCCTTACCTGGCTTGGGTGATCGATACCCCGTGTTACCCGATCTACGACAAGGCCATCAATCATTCGCACAGCTTTACCTTCATCTACGACGCGGCAGTGGCCCGGCGGCTGAGGCAGAGCGGGGTTCGTCAGGTTTACCATCTGCCGGTCGCGGCGAACCTGGAGCGCATCAGCCAGATCGATGTTCACGAGCAGCATTCACTGGCGGAACATGACATCAGCTTCGTTGCGAACCTGACCCGCACTGAGTTTCGCACCTCGATATTGCCGCATCTGTCGTCGCAGACCCGTGAGCGTTGCAAGCGACTGATCGACTCGCTGGATCAGCCCGACGGTTTCTTGAACCTGTCGGCGCAACTGGCTGATGAGTTCATCAGCACCATCAAGCTGGAGTCCAACTACCCGCTGGCGGGCGATCGCTATTTGTCGGTGGCGGAAAAACTCGCTTACCTGCTGGGTAGAGAGCACTCGTGGCAGGAACGCATCGAGGTCATCCAGCGGCTTGAAAAACGTTTCAGGGTTGCCGTGTATGGCAATGATGAATGGCAGGTCCAGGTAAGCAGCTATGTCGGCCATGCCGAGCACTTCACTGAGATGCCAAGGATTTTCCAGCGCTCGAAAATCAACCTCAACATCATCCGCTCATTCGTCGAATCCGGCCTGCCGATGCGCGTCTTCGATGTGCTCAGCTGTGGCGGCTTCCTTGTCACCAACGACAAGGAGGATCTGCACAGGCTGTTCACCGATGGCAAAGATCTGGTGATCTACCGGGACACTCAGGACTTGCTGGAGATCTGCGCTTATTACCTCGAGCACGATGATGAGCGCAGGACGATTGCCCAGCAGGGGCGGGTGACATTGGCGCAAAACCATACGTTTGTGCAGCGCATGAGCGACATGTTGACCACGGTGCAGAGCGAGCTGCGCGGAGAGCCGGGGGCGCTCAGCCGCTGGTATCGCTGAGCTCGTTCCTTCAGACATAAAAAAACCCCGGCGCACTGGCCGGGGTTTTTCTGAGCGGGTAGCAACCAGGATCAGAAATCCAGGTTGGATACCGCCAACGCGTTGCTTTCGATGAAGTCCCGGCGAGGTTCGACCGCATCACCCATCAGGGTGTTGAAGATCTGATCTGCGCCGATGGCGTCTTCGATGGTGACTTTCAGCATGCGGCGCACGCTTGGGTCCATGGTGGTTTCCCACAGTTGATCCGGGTTCATTTCGCCCAGACCTTTATAGCGCTGGATAGTGTGGCGCTTGGTACTTTCGGCCATCAGCCAGTCGAGCGCTTCCTTGAACTCGGTAACGGCTTTCTTGCGTTCTCCACGCTGGATGTACGCACCTTCGTCGAGCAGGGTGCTGAGTTGCGCGCCCAGGGTGACCACGGTTTTGTAGTCGTTGCTGCCGAAGAAGTCGCGGTTGAAGGTGACGTAGTTCGACAGGCCGTGGGAGATCAGCTCGACCTCTGGCAGCCAGACGCCACGTTCACGGTCTTCGCGCAGGCTGGCCTTGTAGACCAGGCCGGACTTCTCGTTGGTACGCAGGCGAACTTCGTACTGGGCCAGCCACTCTTGCATCGCTGCGTGGTCGCCCAGTGTTTCCAGGCTGACGGCTGGCAGGTAGATGAAGTGCTCGGTCAGCTCCTGTGGGTACAGGCGCGACAGACGCTTGAGGGTCTTCATGACCATGCGGAAGTCATTCACCAGACGCTCCAGCGCTTCACCGGAAATGCCCGGGGCTTCTTCGTTCAGGTGCAGGCTTGCATCTTCCAGGGCCGACTGAGTCATGTACTCTTCCATGGCGTCGTCGTCTTTGATGTATTGCTCTTGCTTGCCTTTCTTGACCTTGTACAGCGGCGGCTGGGCGATGTAGATGTAGCCCCGCTCGATCAGCTCCGGCAACTGACGGAAGAAGAAGGTCAGCAGCAGGGTACGGATGTGCGAACCGTCGACGTCAGCATCGGTCATGATGATGATGTTGTGATAGCGCAGCTTGTCGATGTTGTACTCTTCGCGGCCGATGCCGCAGCCCAGCGCGGTGATCAGCGTGCCCACTTCCTGGGACGAGATCATTTTGTCAAAACGGGCCTTCTCGACGTTGAGGATCTTGCCCTTCAACGGCAGGATCGCCTGGGTCTTGCGGTTACGTCCCTGCTTGGCAGAGCCGCCCGCGGAGTCACCTTCCACGAGGTACAGTTCGGACAGCGCCGGGTCTTTTTCCTGGCAGTCAGCGAGCTTGCCCGGCAGGCCGGCGATGTCCAGCGCGCCTTTGCGGCGGGTCATCTCACGCGCCTTGCGCGCGGCTTCACGGGCACGCGCGGCGTCGATCATCTTGCCGACCACCAGCTTGGCTTCGTTGGGGTTTTCCAGGAGGAAGTCGGAGAAGTATTTGCCCATCTCCTGCTCAACCGCAGTTTTCACTTCGGAAGACACCAGCTTGTCTTTGGTCTGCGAGCTGAACTTCGGATCCGGGACTTTCACCGAGATGATTGCGGTCAGGCCTTCACGGGCATCGTCACCGGTTGTGGCGACTTTGTGCTTCTTCGCCAGACCTTCCTGCTCGATGTAGTTGTTCAGGTTACGGGTCAGTGCCGAACGGAAGCCCACCAGGTGAGTACCGCCGTCGCGCTGCGGAATGTTGTTGGTGAAGCACAACAGGTTCTCATTGAAGCTGTCGTTCCACTGCAGGGCGATTTCCACGCCGATGCCGTCTTCACGCTGGATATTGAAGTGGAACACCTGATTGACCGCAGTCTTGTTGGTGTTCAGATATTCAACGAATGCACGCAGGCCGCCTTCGTACTTGAACAGCTCTTCCTTGCCGCTGCGCTCATCCTTGAGGACGATGCCGACACCGGAGTTGAGGAAGGACAGTTCACGAATGCGCTTGGCGAGGATGTCCCAGCTGAAGTGAATGTTCTTGAAGGTTTCGCTGGAAGCCTTGAAGTGAATCTGGGTACCGGTGGTCTCGCTGTCGCCAACGATGGCCATTGGCGCCTGAGGCACGCCGTGGACGTAGGTCTGTTCCCAGATCTTGCCGCTACGGCGAACGGTCAGAACCAGCTCTTCGGACAGCGCGTTCACTACCGACACACCTACACCGTGCAGACCGCCGGATACCTTGTAGGAGTTGTCGTCGAACTTACCGCCAGCGTGGAGGACGGTCATGATGACCTCGGCGGCGGACACGCCTTCCTCTTTATGCACGTCTACCGGAATGCCACGACCGTTGTCTTTAACGGTGATGGACTCGTCCGGGTGGATGATGATGCTGATGTCGTCGCAATGGCCGGCGAGGGCTTCGTCGATCGAGTTGTCGACCACCTCGAACACCATGTGGTGCAGACCGCTGCCATCGTCGGTGTCACCAATGTACATACCGGGACGTTTGCGTACGGCATCCAGGCCTTTCAGCACTTTAATGCTCGTTGAGTCGTACGTATTTTCTTCGCTCAATGCCTTCACTCCCGATGGTCGTGGGTCTGGGTGATACGGCCCTGTTCCACGTGGAACAAAGCGACCGGCGTTTCCGTCTGCCAGCCTTCCCTCAGTAATTCGTGATCTACACAGGTGATGAACACCTGGCAGCGTAAGTCTTCCAGCAAGCGGCACAGCGCGCGACGATGGCTCTCGTCCAGTTCGGACGGCAAGTCATCCACCAGATAAATACACTGACCGCGGCGGGCCTGGCTGACCAGGTGGCCTTGGGCAATCCGCAGCGCACAGACCACCAGCTTCTGCTGACCCCGGGACAGGATGTCCGCGGCATTGTGTGCGCCCAATCTGAGACGCAAATCAGCGCGTTGCGGGCCGGCCTGGGTATGCCCCATCTGCTGGTCCCGTTGCACGGATCCAGCCAGTACGGCGCTCAAATCGCGGTCCTTGTCCCAGCCTCGGTAATAGCTGAGCGTCAAACCCTCGAGCTCAACCAGTTCGCTCAAGGTCTGTTCGAAGACCGGTTTCAAGGCTGTGATGTAAGCGCGGCGGTATTCATCGATTTCAGCGCTGGCCTGGCACAGTTCCCTGTCCCAAACCGCTTGCGAAACGGCGTCAAGTGTACCATGCCGCAGCCAAGAGTTTCTCTGGCGCAAGGCCTTCTGAAGCCGCTGCCATGTGGCCATGAAACGCGGTTCGACGTGGAACACGCCCCAATCGAGAAACTGCCGGCGAATCTTCGGCGCACCTTCCAGCAGACGGAAACTGTCCGGGTTGATCAACTGTAGTGGCAGGATCTCGGCCAGTTGTGCAGCGCTGCGGGCGTTCTGGCCATCGATGCGAATCTGGAACTCGCCCTGACGGTCTCGAGAAATCCCCAAGGCACTCTGACCACCTTCCGCCAGTTCAACCTGACCGAATACGGTACAGGCGAGTTGTTCGTATTGAATGACAGGCAGCAGCCGCGTGCTACGAAACGAACGGGCAAGCCCCAGCAAGTGAATGGCTTCCAGAACACTGGTTTTGCCGCTGCCGTTGGCGCCGTAAAGGATGTTGATGCGGGGGGAGGGGGAGAAGGTCACCGGGTGCAGATTGCGCACCGCGGTGACCGAAACACGACTTAACGACATTCAGGATCAGCTGATTACAGACGCATCGGCATGACAACGTAAGCCGAGTCGTCATTGTCGGACTCTTGCACCAGCGCACTGCTGTTGGAGTCGGACAGGATCAGGCGTACCTGCTCGGTGGTCATCACGCCCAGCACGTCGAGCAGGTAGCTCACGTTAAAGCCGATTTCCAGGGAACCGCCGTTGTATTCAACACCCACTTCTTCTTCCGCTTCTTCCTGCTCGGGGTTGTTGGCCTGGATTTTCAACTGACCGCTGGCCAGTTGCAGACGGATACCGCGGTACTTCTCGTTGGACAGAATCGCGGTACGGCTGAACGCTTCACGCAATGCCTGGCGGTCGCCGAGTACCAACTTGTCGCCACCTTTCGGCAGTACGCGCTCGTAATCCGGGAATTTACCGTCGACCAGTTTCGAGGTGAAGGTGAACTCGCCGGTGGTGGCGCGGATATGGTGCTGACCGAGAACGATGCTGACGTTGCCATCCGGCTCGGTGAGCAGACGCGCCAGTTCGAGGATACCTTTGCGCGGCACGATCACCTGATGACGATCCGGCTGACCGATATCGGCCTGCATCGAGCACATCGCCAGACGGTGACCATCGGTGGCCACGGCGCGGATTACGCCCGCGGAAACCTCCAGCAGCATGCCGTTAAGGTAATAACGCACGTCCTGCTGGGCCATGGCGAAGCTGGTGCGTTCGATCAGTCGACGCAGTTTGCTCTGCTCCAGGCTGCAGGTCAGCGAGCCCGGGCCTTCTTCGACGGTCGGGAAATCGTTGGCCGGCAGGGTCGACAGGGTGAAACGGCTACGGCCGGCCTTCACCACCAGCTTCTGCTCGTCGACCTTGATGTCGATCAGCGCATCGTTGGGCAGGCTTTTGCAGATATCCATCAACTTGCGCGCAGGCACGGTAATGGAACCAGTTTCGGCCGGCTCTTCAAGTTGCACACGACCGACCAGTTCGACCTCAAGGTCGGTACCGGTCAGCGACAATTGCTGGCCTTCGACGACCAACAGCACGTTGGACAGTACCGGCAAGGTCTGTCGACGCTCGACGACGCCTGCGACCAGTTGCAGGGGTTTCAACAGGGCTTCGCGTTGAATGGTGAAATGCATGGTCTCGTCCCTTGCCTTAATAAGCTGCGCTGGTGTTCATCAAGTGGTCAGTGTACGCAGCAGGTTCTTGTAGTCCTCGCGGATGTCCGCGTCGGATTCCTTAAGTTCGTTGATCTTGCGGCAGGCGTGCAGCACGGTGGTGTGGTCGCGGCCGCCAAACACATCGCCAATTTCCGGCAGGCTGTGGTTGGTCAGCTCCTTGGACAACGCCATGGCCACCTGACGCGGACGTGCCACCGAGCGCGAACGCCGCTTGGACAGCAAGTCGGAAATCTTGATCTTGTAATACTCGGCGACGGTGCGCTGAATGTTATCCACAGAGACCAGTTTGTCCTGCAATGCCAACAGGTCTTTCAGGGATTCGCGAATCAGCTCGATGGTGATGTCGCGGCCCATGAAGTGCGAGTGGGCGATCACGCGTTTCAGCGCGCCCTCCAGTTCGCGGACGTTGGAACGGATGCGCTGGGCAATGAAGAACGCGGCGTCATGGGGCAACTCGACTTTGGCCTGGTCGGCCTTCTTCATCAGGATCGCCACGCGGGTTTCGAGTTCCGGCGGCTCGACGGCCACCGTCAGGCCCCAGCCGAAGCGGGATTTGAGGCGTTCCTCAAGACCTTCGATTTCTTTCGGGTAGCGGTCACTGGTGAGAATGACCTGCTGGCCACCTTCAAGCAGAGCATTGAAGGTGTGGAAAAACTCTTCCTGGGAGCGCTCCTTGCGGGCAAAGAACTGAATGTCGTCGATGAGCAAAGCGTCCACCGAACGATAGAAACGCTTGAACTCGTTGATCGCGTTCAGTTGCAGCGCCTTGACCATGTCGGCCACGAAACGCTCGGAATGCAGGTACACGACCTTGGCATTCGGATTCTTCTTTAATAGATGGTTGCCTACCGCATGCATCAAGTGGGTCTTACCCAGACCGACACCACCATAAAGGAACAGCGGGTTGTAACCGTGCTTGGGATTGTCCGCCACCTGCCAGGCCGCCGCACGGGCGAGCTGGTTCGACTTGCCTTCGACGAAATTCTCGAAGGTGAACGTGCGGTTGAGATAACTGGTGTGCTTGAGCGCACCTTCCACCTGCACGGTGCGCTGTTCGGCGCGAACCGGGGCCTGCTGCGAAGCGGCACCGGCCATCGGGTCGAAGCTGTCGCGGGACGGCTCTTCGCTGACTTCAGCGGTTTTCTGCGTGGCACGCTTGGCCGGAGCGGGTGCGGGCGCCGGGTTACTCGCAGGTACGTTATTGGCCTGCGCCTGGGAAACCTGCGCGGCCGCCAGTGGCGCGTTCGGTGCGGCACGGGGTGCCGAGCTGCGTTTGCTGCCTATTAACAAGGACAACGCCGGCGTCGAGCCATTGCCGTGCTCATCCAGCAACTCAATGACGCGACCCAGGTACTTTTCGTTGACCCAGTCCAGCACGAAACGATTCGGTGCGTAGACGCGCAACTCGTCGCCTTCGGCTTCGACCTGTAGTGGACGGATCCAGGTGTTGAATTGTTGGGCAGGCAGCTCTTCGCGCAAAAGCTCCACGCACTGCTGCCAAAGTTCCACTGACACGGATATCCCCTAAGTTGAAAGCCGGTGAGGCAAAAACAAGCGGCCATTGTAGCGGCGAGCGGTTCACTTATCCACATGCAGGTAGCGCCGTCGCCATCATTTATCAATGCACTATCGCTGCTAAAAGCGACCAACGGCGTGTGAATAAGCCCTGTGGATAAACGCCCTTGAGGGCACTGGACAACTGGGGGGTGAACTCGGTGGATAACCTCGCTGTGGATAACCACGCATTCCACACACAGCTTATCCGAGGGCGCAGCACAGGCTGAACACGGTTTTCCACTGTAGTTGTCATTCTCTGTACACCAGAAGCAACAAGGCCTGGTGGCACTTATCCACAGAAGATGCCGTGTCTAGCTTTTACAAGCTTTACAGAAAAGCTTTAAATACTTCCCTTCTTTATTTCTATATCTGGCGGACAGGCTTTCGAGCTGAAACCGTGCCGAGATCTATTTATAAGGAAACGCTGGTTGGAAATTGACCTGAAGGCTTGCTTTCTCTAGAATCCCCGGTCTCTTAAAACGGGGGCCATTCCGGCCCGTTGTGGACGAACCAGGTAACACGACATGAAACGTACTTTCCAACCAAGCACTATCAAACGCGCTCGTACCCACGGTTTCCGTGCTCGCATGGCTACTAAGAACGGCCGCGCAGTCCTGTCGCGTCGTCGCGCCAAAGGTCGTGCGCGTCTGGCAGTTTGATAATCCGGTACTGGAGGTGAGTCAGGACTTCAGTCGGGAAAAGCGTCTGCTTACCCCCCGGCATTTCAAGGCAGTCTTTGACTCCCCTACCGGCAAGGTTCCGGGGAAAAATCTCCTGCTCCTTGCACGCGACAACGATCTTGATCACCCCCGTCTCGGGCTGGTTATCGGGAAAAAGAGCGTAAAGCTTTCCGTTGAGCGCAATCGCCTCAAACGTCTGATGCGCGAATCGTTCCGTCTGCACCAGGATTCACTGGTCGGCTGGGACATCGTTATCGTCGCGCGCAAAGGTTTGGGTGATGTAGAAAACCCCGAATTGATTCAGCATTTCGGCAAACTCTGGAAGCGTCTGGCGCGCAACAAGCCCGTTCCGGCAGTCAAAACCGAAACTGTAGGGGTAGACAGTTCCGATGCGTAAACTGGCCCTCGTTCCGATCCAGTTTTATCGCTATGCCATTAGTCCTTTAATGGCCAGCCACTGTCGCTTCTACCCCAGTTGTTCCTGCTACGCGTATGAAGCCATTGAAAATCATGGCCTTCTGCGCGGTGGCTGGCTGACCTTTCGTCGTTTAGGTCGCTGTCATCCGTGGAATCCCGGTGGTTATGACCCGGTTCCACCTATCCCTACCTCCCGTTCTTCTTCGATGGCCGAGTAATCATGGATATCAAACGCACGATCCTGATCGTCGCCCTGGCAATCGTGTCCTACGTCATGGTTCTTAAATGGAACCAGGATTATGGCCAGGCTGCCCTGCCGACTCAGAATGTTGCTTCCAGTACGACTACATCCGGTTTGCCGGACACCGCCACTGGCACCAGTACTGCCGCCAGTGACGATATTCCGCGCGCCGCCAGCGATACCACCGCACCAGCCGAAACGCCGGTCGCCGCCAGCAAGGACCTGATTCAGGTCAAGACCGATGTGCTCGATCTGGCGATCGATCCACAGGGTGGCGACGTTGCACAACTGACTCTGCCTCTGTATCCACGTCGCCAGGACCGTCCTGATGTGCCGTTCCAGTTGTTCGATAACGGCGGCGAACGTGTATATCTGGCTCAGAGCGGTCTGATCGGCACCAACGGCCCGGATGCAAATCCGGCCGGTCGTCCGGTTTACTCGTCGGAGAAGAAGGTTTACCAACTGGCTGACGGTCAGGATCAACTCGTCGTTGACCTGAAATTCAGCAAGGATGGCGTCAACTACATCAAGCGTTTCACCGTGAAACGTGGCCTGTACGACGTGGCTGTCTCCTACATTGTGGATAACCAGAGCGCTCAGCCCTGGAACGGCGCAATGTTTGCCCAGTTGAAGCGCGACGCCAGCGCTGATCCATCGTCGACAACTGCTACCGGCACCGCGACTTACCTGGGCGCCGCCCTGTGGACAAGTTCCGAGCCGTACAAGAAAGTGTCGATGAAGGACATGGACAAGGCGCAGCTCAAGGAAACCGTAACCGGTGGTTGGGTGGCCTGGCTGCAGCACTACTTCGTGACCGCGTGGATTCCGGCGAAGGGCGAAAACAACATCGTCCAGACCCGTAAAGACAGCAAAGGCAACTACATCATCGGTTACACCGGTCCTACCTTGACCGCTGCTCCGGGCGCCAAGGTTGAAACCAGCGCTGTGCTGTATGCCGGTCCGAAAAGTCAGGCGGTACTGAAAGAGTTGTCCCCAGGTCTGGAACTGACTGTCGACTACGGCATCCTGTGGTTCATTGCCCAGCCGATCTTCTGGTTGCTGCAACACATCCATGCCATCGTTGGTAACTGGGGCTGGTCGATCATTTTCCTGACCATGCTGATCAAAGGGATTTTCTTCCCTCTGTCGGCGGCCAGCTACAAATCGATGGCGCGCATGCGTGCCGTGGCACCGAAACTGGCAGCACTGAAAGAGCAACATGGCGATGACCGGCAGAAAATGTCGCAAGCCATGATGGAGCTATACAAGAAAGAGAAGATCAATCCGCTGGGCGGCTGCTTGCCGATCCTCGTGCAGATGCCGGTGTTCCTGTCGCTGTACTGGGTTCTGCTGGAAAGCGTGGAAATGCGCCAGGCGCCGTTCATGCTGTGGATCACTGACCTGTCGATCAAGGATCCGTTCTTCATTCTGCCGATCATCATGGGCGCGACCATGTTCATCCAGCAGCAGTTGAACCCGACTCCTCCGGATCCGATGCAGGCGAAAGTGATGAAAATGATGCCAATCATCTTCACCTTCTTCTTCCTGTGGTTCCCGGCGGGCCTGGTACTGTACTGGGTTGTGAACAACTGCCTGTCGATTGCACAACAGTGGTACATCACGCGTAAGATCGAAGCGGCGACGAAAAAAGCCGAGGCGTAACTTGCACTGTGGATAACACCACTCAAAACGCCCCCTAGTGGGGCGTTTTGCTATCTGCCACTTTTGTCTGGATGCCGCTTTATGAGCACACCCCGTGAAACCATCGCCGCTGTCGCCACCGCTCAAGGTCGCGGCGGTGTGGGCATCGTCCGTATTTCCGGGCCGTTGGCCAGCGTGGCGGCAAAGGCCATCAGCGGCCGCGAACTGAAACCGCGTTACGCCCATTACGGGCCGTTTTTCAGTGACGATCAGCAGGTACTGGATGAAGGTCTGGCTCTGTATTTCCCGGGTCCGAACTCGTTCACCGGCGAAGACGTTTTGGAATTGCAGGGCCACGGTGGCCCGATCGTATTGGACATGTTGCTCAAGCGCTGTCTGGAACTGGGTTGTCGCCTCGCTCGGCCAGGTGAATTCAGCGAACGTGCTTTTCTCAATGACAAACTCGATCTGGCCCAGGCCGAGGCGATTGCCGATTTGATCGAAGCGAGTTCTGCACAGGCTGCGCGCAATGCCTTGCGTTCATTACAAGGTGCGTTTTCCCAGCGTGTCCATAACCTGACCGAACAGTTGATCGGCCTGCGTATCTACGTAGAAGCCGCGATCGACTTTCCGGAAGAGGAAATCGACTTCCTTGCCGACGGCCATGTGCTGAGCATGCTCGACAAAGTGCGCAATGAGTTATCCACAGTGCTTCGCGAAGCCGGGCAGGGTGCGCTGTTGCGCGATGGCATGACCGTCGTTATCGCCGGCCGACCCAATGCCGGCAAATCCAGCCTGTTGAATGCATTGGCGGGGCGCGAAGCCGCCATCGTCACCGAGATTGCCGGTACCACGCGGGATATCCTGCGCGAACATATCCACATCGACGGCATGCCATTGCACGTGGTCGATACTGCAGGGCTGCGGGACACCGATGATCATGTGGAAAAGATCGGGGTGGAACGGGCGTTGAAAGCCATTGGTGAAGCGGATCGGGTTTTACTGGTGGTCGATGCGACCGCACCGGAGGCATTGGATCCCTTTGCTCTTTGGCCGGAATTCCTCGAAACCCGACCGGACCCGGCAAAAGTGACGCTGATCCGTAACAAGTCCGACCTCTCTGGCGAAGCGATTGCTTTGGAAACCAGTGACGACGGTCATGTAACCATCAGCCTCAGCGCCAAGTCCGCGGAAGGCCTCGACCTGCTGCGGGACCATCTCAAGGCGTGCATGGGTTACGAGCAGACGTCGGAAAGCAGCTTTAGCGCACGTCGCCGGCATCTGGAAGCACTGCGTCACGCCAGCGCGGCATTGGAACACGGCCGCGCCCAACTGACCTTTGCCGGTGCGGGCGAATTGCTCGCCGAGGATTTGCGCCAGGCTCAGCACTCGCTGGGGGAAATTACCGGTGCGTTCAGCTCGGATGATTTGCTGGGGAGGATTTTCTCCAGCTTTTGCATCGGCAAATAATGAAAATGGGCTGTGGATAATTCATCCACAGCCCATTTTTTTGTTCACCAGTTATAAGACACCGTACCGAGCAGGGTGCGATCCTCACCCCAATAACAGCGGCCTGCGTCGTTGCAGCCCGACACATATTCCTTGTCGAACAGGTTTTTCGCATTCAGATCGACACTCCAGTGTGTATCGATCTGGTAACCAACCGCCGCGTCTACCAACGTGACGTCGCCGGCATCCAGCTTTCCGTACAGCGAAGGCGATGTGTAAGCGAATGCGCTGTCGAAATAACGCACACCACCCGCGACATACAAGCCTTTCAGATCACTGTCGAGGAAGCGGTATTTCGCCCAGACCGAGGCCTGATTACGCGGCACTCCGGTCATTTGATGGCCCTTGACCAGCGACGTCGCCGCATCCTTGGTGATTTTTGCATCGGTGTAGGTATAAGCGGCCGTGACATTGAGGTTCTGCGTCAGATTGCTGTTGAGTTCCAGCTCCACACCCTTGGCACGGCTTTCACCCACCTGGCGATAGGTCGACGTCGTTGCGTCGAAATAGGTGTCGTCCTTCTTGCGCAGGTCATACACCGAAGCGGTGAAGGCTGTATCCCAGCCGATCGGTTCGTATTTGAGGCCCACTTCGTACTGGCTGCTGGTAATCGGATCAAGTGGGGCGCCGGCATTGGAAATCTGCTGCACCGGCACGAATGCTGTGGAATAGCTGACATACGGCGTCATGCCGTTGTCGAACCGATACATCACACCGCCCTGGTACGTGAACTTCTTGTCTTCGGAGCTGATGTTGCTGCCTCGGGCTACCTTGTCGCGGAAGTCGCTGTCGACCCAGTCCTGACGCCCTCCCAGCAGGAACAGCCAGTGGTCGTACTTGCTCTGGATCTGTGCATAGACGCCCTTCATCTGCTGCTCGAGCAAGGTGTTTTGCACGGCAATCGGCGTGGTCGGATCGCGCAGGTAAACCGGGTCATAGACATTGATCGGCCCGACAACCCCGGCATTCCAGTCCTGATTGAACGAGGTGCGATCGTAGCTGGCGCCAAACAACACGGTGTTTTCCAGATCGCCCGCCTGGAATTTGCCTTCCAGCTGGTTATCCAGCGAATACACCATGGATTTGTTGAAGCGATCATAGGCGGTCATGTTCAACCGCGTGCCGAAGCCTGCGTTGTTCAAATTGCCCGGCCAGGTTTCGTGACGGGTAATGCGCGACTGCATGTAGCGCGAGTTCTGGCGGAACTGCCAGTCATCGTTGAACGAGTGGCTGAACTCGTAACCGGTGCTCCAGGTTTCCCGCTCGAAAGTATTCCAGTCGGGGTCACCGAGCATGGTGTCCTTGGACAGCTTGCCGTTGGGGTTGCTCAGCAACGTTCCGGCGGCCGGCAGACCGAGCTCCATATTGGTATGGTCTTTCTGGTAGTTGGCCAGCAGGGTCAGCGTATTGAAATCGTCGAAATTGAGGGTCAGCGAAGGGGCGATATAAATGCGGTCGTCAGGAACGTGATCGGTCTGGGTATCGGATTTGCGTCCGAGCATCACCACGCGCCCGAGGACATTAGCGCTGTCATTGAGCGGGCCGGAGACATCGACGCCGATCTGCCGGCGGTTGTTCGAGCCGTAGCTCAATTGCACTTCGCCCCGTGGCGCGGCCGTCGGGCGCTTGCTGACCAGATTGACCAGACCGCCCGGCGCGTTTTCGCCATACAACAGCGAAGAAGGACCACGGAATACTTCGACGCGTTCAAGTCCGTACGGCTCGGTGCTGGTGTCATAGCGATTGCCCTGCACGCGCAGTCCATCCCGGAGCAGGCCATAGCCGTAATCGGTGGCGTTGAAACCGCGGATGTAAAACAGATCGCCGGCCAGACTGTCGCCGGCAGCGAACGGCGGGGCGAAGATTCCCGGCACGTAGCCGAGTACGTCGGTGAGTGTCTGGGATTTCTGATCCTTGATGCGCTGCCCGGTCACTACTGACACCGAACGCGGCGTTTCCGACAGCGGTGTGCTGGTTTTCGTACCGATCCGGCTGTTTTGCGCTTTGTAGCCAACGTCGGCGGCGTAATCCAGATCCATTGGATTGGCCAACTGTGCATTGATGTTGGTCGGCGCCAGTTCCAGGGTATCTCCCTCAGGCAAGGGCTGCAGGATGTAGCTGCCGGGTGCTTGCGGCACCGCCTGTAAACTAGAACCTTGCAGCAACTGGGCGAAGCCTTGTTCGACGCTGAAGTCACCGCTTAACCCGGCGCTGCGCAGGCGGCTGGTCTGTTGCGGCGAGAACGACAGAATCACATTCGCGGTAGAGGCGAACTGGCTCAACGCATTGTCCAACGGGCCGGCAGCGATGGCATAGCGCTGGGATGCGGTCGCCGCGAAGGCGCTGTGGCCGGTGACCAGACAGGACACAGCGCTGGCCATCAATAAGCTGTAGGCAATGCAGTGGGGAGAAAAACGCTGACGGAACGTGGGAAGACGCATGTGTGGATTAGCCCTGAAGGTGGCGAAGAGCCGCGTTTATCGCGATTACCTGTAGGGCCGGGTCAGGGCAAAAAAAGATAACCCTGTCGGCAATTATTTTTCCCTGGCCTTGTTTCAATCAAGCGCTGTAGCTGATCGAGACCCAGTAACGGCTGAAATAGCGCACGTTGATTGGTAACGAAGCCTGAAGGTTGGCCAGCACCGCGTCGGTCGAATCGAGCCGGAAGGTCCCGGAGACGCGCAGATCCCTTGCCCGACGATCGCAATGCAATACACCGCTGCGATAGCGTCCCAACTCTTCGAGGACATCGCCCAAGCGGGCATCGAGGACGATCAACTGGCCGTTGATCCAGGCCACTTCTGCTGACTGGAAGGGATGAACAAGGCCGATATGCCGACTATCGAAATCCGCACCTTCGCCTGCCTTCAGCATGAGCGGAGCAATGGAGGACTGCGCAGGTTGAACGCTGACTCGATCTTCCAGCACCCCGACCCGTGTTGAGTTGGGCATTTGATGCACCGAGAAGCGGGTGCCCAACGCTTGAATCCGCCCGTCACGGGTCTGCACGTAGAAGGGTCGCTGATCCCCGAGCTTGCCGGTTTGAACGAGAATTTCACCGC
Source organism: Pseudomonas sp. NDM (assembly GCF_003105095.1). Lineage (NCBI taxonomy): Bacteria > Pseudomonadati > Pseudomonadota > Gammaproteobacteria > Pseudomonadales > Pseudomonadaceae > Pseudomonas > Pseudomonas sp. NDM. The sequence goes on from NZ_QETJ01000002.1 coordinate 27,550, forward strand.
CGCGCAGTCGAATCAGGCGTTGCGCTGCGTCGAAAGAAACATCGATCGCAGAGTCGGTGTTGAGCTGGATCTGGCTGCCATCGGCCAGGCTGATGGTGCGACGCTGGCCCACCCCGGTTTTATAGTCGGCCCAGACGTTTCCGAGGTACGTGTGTCGTTGAACATTCCAGCCCACGAAGCCTGTACCCGCTACGAGCAGCAACAGCTTGAGTACCTGTCGCCTGTGTTGGCCGCTATTGAGCGCACGTCGCTTCAGATCCTGCGGCAGCGTTCCCAAGTGGCGCTGCAATTGTTCCATCTGGTTCCACGCCGCCAGATGCGCCGGATCGCTATCTATCCACAGCTGCCAGGCTTTTTGTTCGGCAAGGCTCGGAGGCTGGGATTGAAACTGCACATACCAGCTGGCAGCGGTTTCGAATACCTGGCGGTTGGCAGCGACGGCCATCAGTACTGCGCCATGATCAGGGCACATTCCGTGAGGGCGCGGATCATGTGTTTCTTGATTGTGGTCAGCGATGCCTTCATCTGCAGAGCGATCTGTTGATAAGTCAGGCCGTCGACCTGCGAGAGGATGAATATCTGCCGTGTGCGCGTGCCCAGCCCGGCCAGGGCTTTATCCACAGCGAGCAGGGTTTCGATGATCAGCGCCTTGTCCTCTTCGCTGATAACCGCCGCTTCGGGCCGGGTGGCCAGTGTCTGCAAATACGCGGCTTCAATGGCGCACCTTCTATAGCGGTCGATGACCAGACCGCGTGCGATGGTCGCCAGGTAATCCCTCGGCTCTCGAATATGCGCCGCATTGCGCGCCGCCAGAATGCGCAAAAAGGTGTCATGCGCCACATCGGCTGCATCGCAGGTGTTGTGCAGTTTGCCCCTGAGCCAGCCATACAGCCACGAATGGTGTTGCTCGTAGATTTGCTCGATCGCAGCGGTATGGGCGAGTAGGGGCATAGGGAAAACTGGCGTGTTAATGATAATGGCTATTATTAGCCTCTGTTACGTTCTCTCACAATAGCCTTTTGATGTCCTGTCGCAGGCTTTCCAAGCGTCACCGATCCTTCGGTGACGTTTTTTTTGCGCATGGAAACATCCATCCAGCGGTTTCTTGCGGGTTAAGCCCTGTGAATAATTGGCGCTAAGGTCGGTTGATAACAGGGCCTGAAAATTGGATATAACCCGCCCTGTGGATAAGCATACCTTTAATCCACAGGCTTACACCGGTTATCCAAGGGCCTCCTGGACACCTGAGCACAGGGTTTTGAATCTCTGTACACATTGAAAAATAAGGCCTGTAGAAATCTATCCACAGAAAGTTTGCTCAGTAAGAATAAACATAAAAACAAAGGTTTTATAAATTTCTCTCTTTTTTATTCTTTTAACCTCGAGTTCTCCACAGCTGGTTAAATTTTGTGCAGAGGGTTCTTTAGAAAGGGCGAAGTCCCTATACTTGCCGACCAGGTCCAGAAACCTGAGCTCAAATTTTTCCTGAATGACCTACTTAAGCAGGCACGAGGTGCGTGGTGGATTTCCCTTCCCGTTTTGAAGTGATCGTCATCGGCGGCGGTCATGCCGGTACCGAGGCAGCACTGGCGTCAGCACGCATGGGGGCGAAAACCCTGTTGCTGACGCATAACGTGGAAACCCTCGGTGCCATGAGTTGCAACCCGGCCATCGGTGGCATCGGCAAGAGCCATCTGGTCAAGGAAATCGATGCCCTCGGCGGCGCGATGGCTACGGCCACAGATTTGGGCGGCATCCAGTTCCGTGTGTTGAACAGTCGTAAAGGCCCGGCGGTACGGGCGACCCGCGCGCAAGCTGACCGGATTCTATACAAGGCAGCTGTCCGTGAAATCCTGGAAAACCAGCCGAACCTGTGGATATTCCAACAAGCTGCGGATGACTTGATCGTCGAGCAGGAACAAGTCCGCGGTGTTGTCACGCAAATGGGTCTGCGCTTCTTCGCCGATTCCGTGGTGTTGACCACCGGTACGTTCCTCGGCGGACTTATCCACATTGGTTTGCAGAATTTTTCCGGCGGTCGCGCCGGTGATCCGCCGTCAATCGCGCTGGCTCATCGTTTGCGTGAACTGCCACTGCGTGTCGGTCGCCTGAAAACCGGCACACCGCCGCGTATCGACGGCAAGTCTGTGGATTTCTCGGTTATGACCGAGCAACCAGGTGATACGCCGATTCCAGTTATGTCGTTCATGGGCAACAAGGAACAGCATCCACGGCAAGTCAGTTGCTGGATCACTCACACCAATGCCCGCACCCACGAAATCATCGCGGCGAACCTTGATCGTTCGCCGATGTATTCTGCTGCCGGTGAAATCGAAGGCGTCGGCCCGCGCTATTGCCCGTCGATCGAGGACAAGATCCACCGCTTTGCCGACAAGGAAAGCCATCAGGTGTTCATCGAACCGGAAGGTCTGACCACCCATGAGCTGTATCCGAACGGGATATCCACAAGCCTGCCTTTCGACGTGCAATTGCAGATCGTGCAATCGATCCGCGGCATGGAGAACGCGCACATCGTGCGTCCGGGTTATGCGATCGAGTACGACTACTTCGATCCGCGCGATCTGAAGTACAGCCTGGAAACCAAAGTCATCGGCGGTCTGTTCTTCGCCGGGCAGATCAACGGCACCACCGGTTACGAAGAAGCCGGCGCTCAAGGTCTGCTCGCCGGGGCCAACGCTGCGCTGCGCGCCAAGGGCAAAGAAGCCTGGTGCCCACGCCGCGATGAAGCGTACATCGGGGTATTGGTCGACGACCTGATCACCCTTGGCACCCAAGAGCCGTACCGCATGTTCACTTCTCGTGCCGAGTACCGCCTGATTCTGCGCGAGGACAATGCCGATCTGCGTCTGACCGAAAAAGGTCGCGAGCTCGGTCTGGTCGATGACGCGCGTTGGGCGGCCTTCTGCAAGAAGCGCGAAAGCATCGAACTGGAAGAACAGCGCCTGAAAAGCACTTGGGTTCGCCCAAATACCCCTCAGGGCGATGCGATTGCCGAGAAATTCGGCACGCCACTGACTCACGAATACAATTTGCTCAACCTGTTGAGCCGTCCGGAAATCGACTACGCCGGTCTGGTCGAAGTGACCGGGCAGGGCGCGGAAGATCCACAGGTCGCCGAGCAGGTGGAAATCAAGACCAAGTACGCCGGTTACATCGACCGTCAACAGGACGAAATCGCCCGTCTGCGCGCCAGTGAAGACACGAAATTGCCTGTGGATATCGATTACACCAACATTTCCGGTCTGTCCAAGGAGATCCAGAGCAAGCTCGGCGCCACACGTCCCGAGACGCTGGGCCAGGCGTCGCGGATTCCGGGCGTAACCCCGGCGGCGATCTCGCTGTTGATGATTCATTTGAAAAAACGCGGCGCGGGCCGTCAGTTGGAGCAAAGCGCTTGAGTGCCAAGGTCACTTCGCAACACGCCGAAGAGTTATCCACAGGAGCCCGCGAGCTCGGGGTCGATCTCACCCCAATCCAGCACGAACGGCTGCTGGGCTATCTGGCCCTGTTGATCAAATGGAACCAGGCCTACAACCTGACCGCCGTACGAGATCCGGACGAAATGGTTTCGCGCCACCTGCTCGACAGTCTCAGCGTGATGTCGTTTATCGAAAACGGTCGCTGGCTCGACGTCGGCAGCGGTGGCGGCATGCCTGGCATTCCGCTGGCCATCCTGTACCCGGACTCGCAGGTGACCTGTCTGGACAGCAACGGCAAGAAAACCCGCTTCCTGACTCAGGTCAAACTCGAACTGAAGCTGGATAACCTGCAAGTTATCCACAGTCGCGTCGAAGCTTTCCAGCCTGCACAGCCTTTCAACGGAATCATTTCCCGGGCATTCAGCAGCATGGAAAACTTCACCAACTGGACTCGCCACCTCGGCGATGCCGATACACGCTGGCTGGCAATGAAGGGCGTTCATCCCGCCGATGAGCTGGTAGCATTGCCGGCAGATTTCAAACTCGATAGCGAACACGCCCTGGCCGTCCCCGGTTGCCAAGGCCAACGCCATCTGCTGATACTGCGCCGCACGGCATGATTGGGAACACAAGCAAGAATGGCTAAGGTATTCGCGATAGCGAACCAGAAGGGTGGTGTGGGCAAGACCACCACCTGCATCAACCTCGCAGCATCCCTGGTCGCGACCAAGCGCCGGGTGCTGTTGATCGATCTCGATCCACAGGGCAACGCCACCATGGGTAGCGGTGTGGATAAACATGGCCTGGAAAACTCGGTTTACGATCTGCTGATCGGTGAATGCGATCTGGGCCAGGCCATGCACTTTTCCGAGCACGGCGGTTATCAGCTGCTGCCGGCCAACCGCGACCTGACTGCGGCTGAAGTGGTATTGCTGGAAATGCAGATGAAGGAAAGCCGTCTGCGCAGTGCGCTGGCGCCCATCCGCGATAACTACGATTACATCCTGATCGACTGCCCGCCGTCGCTGTCGATGCTCACGCTCAACGCTCTGGTCGCCGCTGACGGGGTGATTATCCCCATGCAGTGCGAATACTTTGCCCTCGAAGGCTTGAGCGACCTTGTGGATAACATCAAGCGCATCGCTGAGCTGCTCAATCCGAACCTGAAAGTCGAAGGCCTGCTGCGGACCATGTATGACCCGCGCCTGAGCCTGATGAACGATGTCTCGGCGCAACTCAAGGAACACTTCGGCGATCAGCTGTACGACACGGTGATCCCGCGCAACATTCGCCTGGCCGAAGCACCAAGCTACGGCATGCCGGCGCTGGCTTACGACAAGCAATCGCGTGGCGCCCTGGCCTATCTGGCTCTGGCGGGCGAGATGGTTCGCCGTCAGCGCAAAAATTCACGCATTGCTGCTGCTCAGCCAACTTAAGGAATCCCCATGGCCGTCAAGAAACGAGGTCTCGGACGTGGACTGGATGCACTGCTGAGTGGTCCGACGGTCAGCGCGCTGGAAGAACAGGCAGCGCAGGCTGACACCCGTGAACTGCAACATCTGCCGCTGGACCTGCTGCAGCGTGGCAAATATCAGCCGCGCCGCGACATGGACCCGCAGGCACTGGAAGAGCTGGCGCAATCGATCAAGGCTCAGGGCGTGATGCAGCCGATCGTGGTGCGCCCGATTGGCGGCGGTCGTTTTGAGATCATCGCCGGTGAACGCCGCTGGCGCGCCAGTCAGCAGGCCGGGCAGGAGACGATCCCGGCGATGGTCCGCGATGTGCCGGATGAAACCGCCATCGCGATTGCGCTGATTGAGAACATCCAGCGCGAAGACCTCAATCCGATCGAAGAAGCGGTGGCTTTGCAGCGTTTGCAGCAGGAATTTCAGCTGACCCAGCAGCAGGTCGCCGAGGCTGTGGGTAAGTCGCGGGTGACTGTGGCTAACCTGTTGCGACTTATTGCACTGCCCGAAGTCATCAAAACCATGCTCTCGCACGGTGACCTGGAAATGGGTCATGCGCGCGCCTTGCTCGGTCTGCCGGACAATCAGCAGGTTGAAGGGGCGCGACATGTTGTCGCACGAGGGCTGACCGTGCGCCAAACCGAGGCACTGGTTCGGCAGTGGTTGAGTGGCAAGCCGGAGCCTGTGGAAGCAATAAAACCCGATCCGGACATCGCTCGCCTCGAGCAGCGCCTGGCCGAGCGGCTGGGCTCTGCGGTGCAGATTCGCCACGGCAAGAAGGGCAAAGGCCAACTGGTGATTGGTTATAACTCTCTCGATGAGCTTCAAGGTGTGCTCGCACACATCCGCTGAAACATTTCCTCATGTAGCGCGCAGTCGGAAATCACTACCTGACAGTTGAATAGGGGCAGAACCGCCCCTATACTCTGCGCGCATTTTGTCGGCACAAATTATGCCAAGTTATTGAATTTCGGCAGCCGACCATTGGAGAGCAATTGTGATGGAAACCCGCACGCCAAACCGCTTGCCTTTCCATCGCCTGGCGGTTTTTCCGGTGTTGATGGCTCAATTTGTCATTTTGCTCATTGCCGCTTTGGCGCTCTGGCAATGGCATGGAGTCGTTGCCGGATACTCGGGACTTTGCGGAGGCCTGATAGCCTTGCTGCCCAATGTTTATTTTGCTCACAAGGCATTTCGGTTTTCCGGCGCCCGAGCAGCCCAGTCCATCGTCCGGTCTTTCTATGCCGGCGAGGCAGGCAAACTGATTTTGACGGCAGTGCTGTTTGCACTGGTGTTTGCAGGTGTGAAGCCACTGGCGCCGATCGCAGTATTCGGCGTGTTCGTGCTGACGCAGTCGGTCAGCTGGTTCGCTCCCCTGCTGATGAGAACAAGACTTTCGAGACCTTAGGGCGTTTGAGGCAACCATGGCAGAAACAACCGCTTCGGGCTATATCCAGCACCACTTGCAGAACCTGACTTTCGGTCAGCTACCCAACGGCGGCTGGGGCTTTGCCCACACCGCAGCAGAGGCCAAGGAAATGGGCTTCTGGGCTTTCCACGTCGATACCCTCGGCTGGTCGGTCGCGCTGGGTCTGATCTTCGTTCTTCTTTTCCGCATGGCGGCAAAGAAAGCGACGTCGGGTCAGCCGGGTGCCTTGCAGAACTTCGTTGAAGTATTGGTCGAATTCGTCGATGGCAGCGTGAAAGACAGCTTCCATGGCCGTAGCCCGGTGATTGCACCGCTGGCACTGACCATCTTCGTCTGGGTGTTCCTGATGAACGCCGTCGACCTGGTACCGGTCGACTGGATTCCTCAGTTGGCCATCCTGATCTCCGGCGACCACCACATCCCGTTCCGCGCCGTGTCGACTACTGACCCGAACGCGACCCTGGGCATGGCGTTCTCGGTGTTCGCACTGATCATTTTCTACAGCATCAAGGTCAAGGGCATCGGCGGCTTCATCGGCGAACTGACCCTGCACCCGTTCGGCAGCAAGAACATCTTTGTTCAGGCGCTGCTGATTCCGGTGAACTTCCTGCTGGAATTCGTCACCCTGATCGCCAAGCCGATCTCTCTGGCTCTGCGTCTGTTCGGCAACATGTATGCCGGCGAGCTGGTGTTCATTCTGATCGCTGTGATGTTCGGCAGCGGCCTGCTCTGGCTCAGCGGCCTGGGCGTTGTTCTGCAGTGGGCGTGGGCGGTGTTCCACATCCTGATCATCACCCTGCAGGCGTTCATCTTCATGATGCTGACCATCGTCTACCTGTCGATGGCGCACGAAGAAAACCATTAAGACCAGTCTCGACTAGTCTGATGTTCCTCCCGGTCAAACGGGAGGGAGCTCCTTGCGGGGCAACTGAAACGATTTGTTTTACCGCTTTAATCTAAAAAACCTAAACCATACGACGTAAAAGTCGGGAGGAAAGATGGAAACTGTAGTTGGTCTAACCGCTATCGCTGTTGCACTGTTGATCGGCCTGGGCGCACTGGGTACCGCAATTGGTTTCGGCCTGTTGGGCGGCAAGTTCCTGGAAGGCGCAGCGCGTCAGCCAGAAATGGTTCCAATGCTGCAAGTCAAAATGTTCATCGTTGCCGGTCTGCTCGACGCCGTAACCATGATCGGTGTTGGTATCGCTCTGTTCTTCACCTTTGCGAACCCGTTCGTTGGTCAGATCGCTGGCTGATTACTCGGATCTTCCGGGTAATTTGGTGTGATGGACAACGTAACTGCGAGGTGTTGGCGTGAACATTAATGCGACCCTGATTGGCCAGTCCGTTGCGTTCCTGATTTTTGTACTGTTCTGCATGAAGTATGTATGGCCTCCGGTCATCGCTGCTCTGCACGAACGTCAAAAGAAGATCGCTGATGGTCTGGACGCTGCCAGCCGTGCAGCTCGCGACCTGGAGTTGGCCCAAGAGAAAGCGGGTCAGCAACTGCGCGAAGCGAAAGCTCAGGCAGCTGAAATCATCGAGCAAGCCAAGAAACGCGGTAACCAGATCGTCGAAGAGGCTGTTGAAAAAGCCCGTATCGACGCTGACCGTGTGAAGGTTCAGGCTCAAGCCGAGATCGAACAGGAACTGAACAGCGTCAAAGACAAGCTGCGTGCCCAAGTGGGCTTGCTGGCTGTTGGCGGCGCCGAGAAGATCCTGGGTGCCACAATCGATCAAAACGCGCACGCAGAGCTGGTTAACCAACTGGCTGCTGAAATCTAAGCGAGGGCGATCATGGCAGAACTGACCACGTTGGCCCGACCTTACGCTAAGGCGGCCTTCGAGCACGCTCAGGCCCACCAGCAACTGGCCAATTGGTCAGCCATGCTCGGCCTGGCAGCAGCGGTGTCGCAAGACGACACCCTGCAGCGCGTGCTCAAGGCCCCGCGACTGACGAGCGCAGAAAAGGCCGCCACGTTCATTGACGTGTGCGGCGACAAGTTTGATGAAAAGGCACGCAATTTCATCAACGTCGTTGCCGAGAACGACCGTCTCCTGCTTCTGCCGGAGATCGCCGCTCTGTTCGACCTGTACAAGGCCGAACAAGAGAAATCGGTAGACGTTGAAGTAACCAGTGCATTTGCATTGAACCAAGAACAGCAAGACAAACTCGCCAAGGTTCTCAGTGCACGACTCAACCGGGAAGTGCGCCTGCAAGTTGCGGAGGACGCTGCCTTGATTGGTGGTGTCGTGATCCGCGCCGGCGACCTGGTTATCGATGGCTCGATTCGCGGCAAAATCGCGAAACTTGCCGAAGCATTGAAATCTTGAGTTTGAAGGGGCAGCAGAGCAATGCAGCAACTCAATCCTTCCGAAATAAGTGAAATTATCAAGGGCCGCATCGACAAGCTCGATGTGACCTCCCAAGCCCGTAACGAAGGCACTGTCGTCAGCGTATCTGACGGCATCGTGCGGATTCACGGTCTGGCCGACGTCATGTACGGCGAGATGATCGAGTTTCCGGGCGGCGTCTACGGTATGGCCCTCAACCTGGAGCAGGACTCCGTAGGTGCCGTGGTATTGGGCTCCTACCAGTCGCTGGCTGAAGGCATGAGCGCCAAGTGCACCGGCCGCATCCTCGAAGTTCCTGTTGGTAAGGAATTGCTGGGCCGCGTAGTCGATGCTCTGGGTAACCCTGTTGACGGCAAAGGTCCACTGGGCAACACCGAGACCGACGCGGTCGAGAAAGTTGCTCCAGGCGTGATCTGGCGTAAGTCGGTAGACCAGCCTGTACAGACTGGCTACAAGGCAGTCGATGCCATGATCCCTGTCGGCCGTGGCCAGCGTGAGCTGATCATCGGTGACCGTCAGATCGGTAAGACCGCTCTGGCGATCGACGCGATCATCAACCAGAAAGACAGCGGCATTTTCTGCGTCTACGTAGCCATCGGTCAGAAGCAATCGACCATCGCCAACGTGGTTCGCAAGCTGGAAGAAAACGGCGCCCTGGCCAACACGATCATCGTGGCTGCCAGTGCTTCGGAATCTCCTGCGCTGCAATTCCTGGCACCGTACTCCGGTTGCACCATGGGTGAATTCTTCCGCGACCGCGGTGAAGACGCGCTGATCGTTTATGACGATCTGTCCAAGCAGGCAGTGGCTTACCGCCAGATTTCCCTGCTGCTGCGCCGTCCACCAGGCCGTGAAGCTTACCCAGGCGACGTGTTCTATCTCCACTCCCGTCTGCTGGAGCGCGCATCCCGCGTTTCGGAAGAATACGTAGAGAAGTTCACCAACGGCGCAGTGACCGGCAAAACCGGTTCCCTGACCGCACTGCCGATCATCGAAACCCAGGCTGGCGACGTTTCCGCGTTCGTTCCGACCAACGTGATTTCCATCACCGACGGTCAGATCTTCCTGGAATCGGCCATGTTCAACTCGGGCATCCGCCCTGCAGTGAACGCCGGTGTTTCGGTATCCCGTGTGGGTGGTGCCGCTCAGACCAAGATCATCAAGAAGCTCTCCGGTGGTATCCGTACCGCTCTGGCTCAGTACCGTGAACTGGCGGCATTCGCCCAGTTCGCTTCTGACCTGGACGAAGCGACCCGCAAGCAACTTGAGCATGGTCAGCGCGTTACCGAGCTGATGAAGCAGAAGCAATACGCACCAATGTCGATCGCTGACATGGCGCTGTCGCTGTATGCCGCTGAGCGTGGGTTCCTGACTGACATTGAAATCGCCAAGGTCGGCAGCTTCGAACAAGCGCTGATCGCTTTCTTCAACCGCGATCACGCCGATTTGATGGCCAAGATCAACGTTAAAGGTGACTTCAATGACGAAATCGACGCTGGCATGAAAGCCGGTATCGAGAAGTTCAAGGCCACCCAAACCTGGTAAGCCGCAGCGGGAGCCGCGAGGCTCCCGCTTGCTAACCTGATAGGTGTTACATGGCAGGCGCAAAAGAGATTCGCAGTAAGATTGCGAGCATCAAAAGCACGCAAAAGATTACCAGCGCCATGGAAAAAGTGGCGGTCAGCAAAATGCGCAAGGCACAAATGCGCATGGCTGCTAGCCGTCCTTATGCGGAGCGTATCCGCCAGGTAATTGGGCATCTGGCCAACGCCAACCCGGAATACCGCCACCCGTTCATGATCGACCGCGAAATCAAGCGCGTCGGTTATGTCGTCGTGAGCAGTGACCGTGGTCTGTGCGGCGGCTTGAACACCAACCTGTTCAAGGCCCTGGTCAAGGACATGGCGGTAAACCGCGAAAACGGCGTCGAGATTGATCTGTGTGTAGTCGGTAGCAAGGGTGCGGCCTTTTTCCGCAACTTCGGCGGTAACGTCGTTGCAGCTATCAGCCACCTGGGTGAAGAGCCGTCGATCAATGATCTGATCGGCAGCGTCAAGGTGATGCTGGATGCCTACCTGGACGGCCGTATCGACCGCCTGTCCGTGGTGTCCAACAAGTTCATCAACACCATGACGCAACAGCCTACCGTGGAGCAGTTGATTCCACTGGTGGCGACCCCGGATCAGGATCTCAAGCACCACTGGGACTATCTCTACGAACCGGACGCCAAAGAGCTGCTTGACGGCTTGATGGTCCGTTACGTCGAGTCGCAGGTCTACCAGGCGGTGGTCGAGAACAACGCGGCTGAACAGGCTGCGCGGATGATCGCGATGAAGAACGCTACCGACAACGCCGGTGATTTGATCAGCGATTTGCAGCTGATCTACAACAAGGCGCGTCAGGCTGCGATCACCCAAGAGATCTCGGAAATCGTCGGCGGCGCTGCCGCGGTTTAACGGTTCAAATATTCAGAGGATCCAGCTATGAGTAGCGGACGTATCGTTCAAATCATCGGCGCCGTTATCGACGTGGAATTTCCACGCGACAGCGTACCGAGCATCTACAACGCGCTGAAAGTAGTGAGCGCGGCTGAAACCACTCTGGAAGTTCAGCAACAGCTGGGCGACGGCGTGGTTCGTACCATTGCGATGGGTTCCACCGAGGGCTTGAAGCGCGGTCTGGAAGTTACCGACTCTGGCGCAGCCATCTCCGTACCGGTCGGTAAAGCGACCCTGGGCCGGATCATGGACGTCCTCGGTAACCCGATCGACGAAGCAGGCCCGATCGACACCGAAGAGCGTTGGGGCATTCACCGTCCAGCGCCTTCGTTCGCTGAGCAAGCAGGCGGCAACGACCTGCTGGAAACCGGCATCAAGGTTATCGACCTGGTCTGCCCGTTTGCCAAAGGCGGTAAAGTCGGTCTGTTCGGTGGTGCCGGTGTAGGCAAAACCGTAAACATGATGGAACTGATCCGTAACATCGCCATCGAGCACAGCGGTTATTCCGTGTTCGCCGGTGTGGGTGAGCGTACTCGTGAGGGTAACGACTTCTACCACGAGATGAAGGACTCCAACGTTCTGGACAAAGTGGCACTGGTTTACGGTCAGATGAACGAGCCGCCGGGAAACCGTCTGCGCGTAGCACTGACCGGCCTGACCATGGCCGAGAAGTTCCGTGACGAAGGTAACGACGTTCTGCTGTTCGTCGACAACATCTATCGTTACACCCTGGCCGGTACTGAAGTATCCGCACTGCTGGGCCGTATGCCTTCGGCAGTAGGTTACCAGCCGACCCTGGCTGAAGAGATGGGCGTTCTGCAGGAACGTATCACTTCGACCAAGGAAGGTTCGATCACCTCGATCCAGGCGGTATACGTACCGGCGGACGACTTGACCGACCCGTCGCCAGCGACCACCTTCGCCCACTTGGACGCCACCGTCGTTCTGTCCCGTGACATCGCTTCCCTGGGTATCTACCCGGCGGTAGATCCACTGGATTCGACTTCGCGCCAGCTGGACCCGAACGTGATCGGCCAGGACCACTACGACACCGCTCGCGGCGTCCAGTATGTTCTGCAGCGTTACAAAGAGCTGAAAGACATCATCGCGATCCTGGGTATGGACGAGCTGTCGGAAGCCGACAAACAGTTGGTTAACCGTGCTCGTAAGATCCAGCGCTTCTTGTCGCAGCCGTTCTTCGTGGCTGAAGTCTTCACCGGTGCTTCGGGTAAATACGTTTCCCTGAAAGACACCATTGCTGGCTTCAAAGGCATCCTCAACGGTGACTACGACCACCTGCCAGAACAAGCGTTCTACATGGTTGGCGGCATCGAAGAAGTGATCGAGAAAGCCAAGAAACTGTAATCCCGGCGCCCGGCAACGGGCGCTAATTTAGGTTGAGGCAATCAGATGGCTATGACAGTCCATTGCGATATCGTCAGCGCGGAAGGGGAAATCTTTTCCGGCCTGGTCGAGATGGTGATTGCGCACGGTGCACTGGGTGATCTTGGTATCGCTCTGGGTCACGCGCCGCTGATCACTAATCTCAAGCCGGGTCCGATCCGCCTGATCAAGCAAGGCGGGGAAGCCGAGGTGTTCTACATCTCCGGTGGTTTCCTCGAGGTTCAGCCGAACATGGTCAAGGTACTTGCCGATACCGTGCAACGTGCCGCCGACCTGGATGAAGCTCAGGCTCAGGCAGCTCTCAAGGCTGCCGAGAATGCCCTGAACGAAAAAGGCGCGGACTTCGATTACGGCGCCGCTGCCACTCGTCTGGCCGAGGCTGCAGCCCAGCTGCGCACCGTCCAGCAGATCCGCAAGAAGTTTGGCGGTTAATCCGTCAGCCGCTTGTTGTGCGATTGATAAAAAAGGGTAGCCTCGGCTACCCTTTTTTCTTTTCCGAATTCCCCAAAAACCGGTCGCAGTCGCTGACCACCCAGGATTGGTAGCCAGTCATGTCTCTCGAAATCGTTATCCTCGCGGCCGGTCAAGGCACTCGCATGCGCTCGGCGCTGCCCAAGGTGCTGCACCCGATTGCCGGCAACTCCATGCTCGGTCACGTTATCCACAGCGCTCGGCAACTGGATCCCCAGCGCATTCATGTGGTGATCGGTCACGGTGCCGATGTGGTGCGTGAGCGCCTGGCGGCCGATGACTTGAATTTCGTGCTTCAGGACAAGCAACTGGGCACAGGCCACGCCACTGCTCAGGCCGTGCCGTTCATCGATGCCGACACCGTGCTGATCCTTTACGGTGACGTGCCACTGATCGAAGTCGAAACCCTGCAGCGTCTGCTCAAGCACGTCGTGCCGGGACAAATGGGCCTGCTCACCGTAGAGCTGGATGACCCGACCGGTTATGGCCGCATCGTGCGCGATGCCGACGGCAAGGTTGCTGCGATCGTCGAGCACAAAGACGCCAGCGAAGCGCAACGTGCGATCAGCGAAGGCAACACCGGCATCCTCGCCGTGCCTGCCAATCGCCTGGCGGACTGGATGAGTCGCCTGTCGAACAACAATGCGCAGGGCGAGTATTACCTGACCGACGTGATCGAAATGGCGGTGAGTGATGGCCTGGTGGTTGCCACCGAACAACCGCATGATCCAATGGAAGTGCAGGGCGCCAATGATCGCAAGCAATTGGCCGAACTCGAGCGTCATTATCAGTTGCGCGCTGGCCGTCGCCTGATGGCTCAAGGCGTGACCTTGCGTGACCCGGCGCGTTTCGACGTGCGTGGTGAAGTCACCGTCGGCCGCGATGTGCTGATCGATATCAACGTGATCCTTGAGGGCAACGTGGTCATCGAAGACGACGTTGTGATCGGTCCGAACTGCGTGATCAAGGACAGCACCTTGCGCAAGGGTGTGGTGATCAAGGCCAACAGTCATATCGAAGGCGCGATTCTCGGCGAGGGCAGCGACGCCGGTCCATTCGCACGTCTGCGCCCCGGCACGGTGCTCGAAGCTCGCGCCCATGTGGGTAATTTCGTTGAGCTGAAAAATGCGCACATGGGCGAAGGCGCGAAGGCTGGCCACCTGACTTATCTGGGCGACGCTGAGATCGGCGCGCGCACCAACATTGGCGCCGGCACCATCACCTGCAACTACGATGGCGCCAATAAATGGAAGACAGTAATGGGCGCTGATGTGTTTATCGGTTCGAACAACTCGCTGGTTGCGCCTGTGGATATCTCCAGCGGTGCAACCACTGCGGCCGGCTCGACCATCACGCAAAATGTGGATAACGCCCAACTGGCGGTGGGCCGTGCGCGTCAAAAGAATATCGACGGCTGGAAGCGTCCGGAAAAAATCAAAAAATCCTGAGTTATCCACAATCTCTGTGGGAGCGAGGTTCTATCTTTCTGAATTTTTCTCCTCGCGTCTTGACGGCAACCTTTCGATAGAGTTTCATTGCTTCACGTTATCTTTCGAACCGAAACTTAAGCCGCCATGTCCAAGCGCAACACACCCCAGCGTCGCCACAACATCCTTGCCCTGCTCAACGAGCAGGGCGAAGTCAGTGTGGATGAACTGGCCAAGCGCTTCGAAACTTCCGAAGTTACGATTCGCAAGGATCTCGCCGCGCTGGAAACCCACGGCCTGTTGCTGCGTCGTTATGGCGGAGCGATCAGCATGCCGCAGGAACTTGTCGCGGAAACTGCGCAGACTATCTCCAGATACAAGCAGGCGATTGCCCGCGCAGCGGTCCAACGCATTCGCGAACACGCACGCATCATCATCGATAGTGGTAGCACCACCGCCGCAATGATTCCCGAACTGGGCCAGCAACCGGGGCTGGTGGTGATGACCAACTCCCTGCACGTCGCCAACGCCCTGAGTGAACTCGAACACGAGCCAGTGCTGCTGATGACCGGCGGCACCTGGGATCCGCATTCGGAATCCTTCCAGGGTCAGGTCGCCGAGCAGGTACTACGCTCTTACGACTTTGATCAACTGTTCATCGGCGCCGACGGCATCGATCTGGTTCGCGGCACCACGACCTTCAATGAATTGCTCGGTCTCAGCCGGGTGATGGCTGACGTTGCACGCGAAGTCATCGTGATGGTCGAGGCGGACAAGATCGGCCGCAAGATTCCCAATCTGGAGCTGCCGTGGAGCAGCATCCATACCCTCATCACCGATGATCGCCTGCCTCAAGAGGCGCGCGATCAGCTTCAGGCCCGCGGGATCACCTTGATCTGTGCGGCTGTCAGTCAGGAGAAATAACCATGTGTGGCATTGTCGGCGCTGTAGCTGAACGTAATATCACCGCCATCCTCCTCGAAGGCCTGAAGCGCCTCGAATACCGCGGCTATGACAGCGCCGGTGTGGCGGTTTATACCAACGATGAAACCCTGGAACGCATGCGCCGTCCGGGCAAGGTCAGTGAACTGGAAACGGCGCTGGCCGAACACCCGCTGGCCGGCCGGCTCGGTATTGCCCACACCCGTTGGGCCACCCATGGCGCGCCGTGCGAACGTAACGCCCACCCGCATTTTTCCGGGGACATTGCGGTGGTGCACAACGGCATCATCGAGAACCACGAAGCCCTGCGCGAACAACTCAAAGCACTGGGTTATGCGTTCAGCTCAGACACCGACACTGAAGTTATCGCGCACCTGTTGACGCACAAGCTCAAGGAGCAACCTGACCTGGCGGCCGCACTCAAGGCTACGGTCAAGGAACTGCATGGCGCTTACGGGCTGGCGGTTATCAATGCGCAGCAGCCGGATCGTCTGGTCGCCGCGCGCAGTGGCAGCCCACTGGTGATCGGTCTGGGCCTGGGCGAAAACTTCCTCGCTTCCGACCAGTTGGCCCTGCGGCAGGTCACTGACCGTTTCATGTACCTGGAGGAAGGCGATATCGCTGAAATCCGTCGCGACAGCGTGCAGATCTGGGACGTGAACGGCAACGCTGTCGAGCGCCAGACCGTGCAGTACACCGATGGTGCCGAAGCCGCCGACAAGGGCGAGTTCCGCCATTACATGCTCAAGGAAATCCACGAGCAGCCGGCCGTGGTCCAGCGCACCCTCGAAGGCCGCCTGGGCAACAATCAAGTGCTGGTTGAGGCCTTCGGTCCTCAAGCCGCCGAACTGTTCGCCAAAGTGCGCAACGTGCAGATCGTCGCCTGCGGCACCAGCTATCACGCCGGCATGGTCGCGCGTTACTGGCTCGAAGAGCTGGCGGGTATTCCGTGCCAAGTCGAAGTTGCCAGCGAGTTCCGTTATCGCAAAGTCGTAGTGCAGCCAGACACGTTGTTCGTCACCATCTCGCAATCCGGCGAAACCGCTGACACCCTCGCGGCCTTGCGCAATGCCAAAGAGCTGGGTTTCCTCGCCAGCCTGGCGATCTGCAACGTTGGCATCAGCTCGCTGGTACGCGAATCCGATCTCACCTTGCTGACCCAGGCCGGTCGCGAAATCGGCGTGGCCTCGACCAAAGCCTTCACCACGCAATTGGTCGGTCTGTTGCTGCTGACGTTGTCGCTGGGTCAGGTCCGCGGGACTTTGGCTGATGGCGTCGAGGCGACGCTGGTCGAAGAGCTGCGTCGTCTGCCAACTCGCTTGGGCGAAGCGCTGGCGATGGACAGCACCGTGGAAAAAATCGCCGAGCTGTTCGCCGAGAAAAACCACACCCTGTTCCTCGGCCGAGGTGCGCAATTCCCGGTGGCGATGGAGGGTGCCTTGAAGCTCAAGGAAATCTCCTACATCCACGCCGAAGCCTACCCGGCCGGAGAGTTGAAACACGGCCCGCTGGCGCTGGTGGATAACGACATGCCGGTGGTCACCGTGGCGCCAAACAACGAACTGCTGGAAAAGCTCAAATCCAACCTGCAGGAAGTCCGCGCCCGCGGCGGCGAGCTGATCGTGTTCGCCGACGTGAAAGCTGGCATGACCGACGGTGAAGGCACTCACGTGGTGCAAATGCCGCACATCCACGACATTCTCTCGCCGATCCTTTACACGATCCCGCTGCAACTGCTGTCGTACTACGTGGCTGTGCTCAAGGGCACTGACGTCGACCAGCCGCGCAATCTGGCGAAGTCGGTGACTGTGGAATAAGTTATCCACCGTTGATCTACGCTCTCACAATCGCAGCCTCGGCTGCGATTGTCGTATCCGCCGCCGAGGAATCCCATGGACCGCTTTCAGGAAATGCAGATCTTCGTTGTCGTCGCCCAGGAGCAAGGCTTTTCGGCGGCGTCGCGGCGTCTGGGGTTGTCGGCGGCGAGTGTCACCCGCGCAGTGGCGGCACTGGAGCAGCACATCGGTACGCAGTTGCTGGTGCGCACCACGCGCACGGTGCATCTGACCGAAGCCGGGCAGCGTTACTGCGATGACTGCCGACGGATTCTCGCCGAAGTCCAGGAGGCCGAGGATTCGGCGGCAGGCAGTCATGCGTTGCCGCGGGGGCAGTTGACGATCACTGCGCCGGTGCTGTTCGGCGATCTGTTCGTAACCCCGGTGATGGCCGATTATCTGTGTCGTTATCCGGATGTGTCGATCAACGCGCTGTTGCTCGACCGGGTGGTCAATATGGTCGAGGAGGGCATCGATGTCGCGGTGCGCATCGGCGAACTGCCGGACAGCAATCAGCATGCGATCCGCGTCGGCGAAGTGCGGCGAGTGATCTGCGCCTCGCCGGATTTCCTCGCCAGGCATGGCCGACCGGATCATCCGCAGGCGTTGGCCGGACTGCCGGTGGTGGCGACGTCGGCGATCGGTCAGCAACGCAATTGGCCGTTTCTCGACGCGGGTGAAGCACTCAGCGTGCGCACCGAACCGCGACTCACGGTCACGGCCAATCAGTCCGCGATAACCGCTGCACGCAAAGGCCTGGGACTGACGCGAGTGCTGTCGTATCAAGTGGCGGACAAGGTTGCGGCAGGCGAACTGGAAATCGTCCTCGCCGAATTTGAATTGCCGCCGTTGCCGATTCATGTGGTGTATCAGGGGGGGCGCAAGGCGCCGGCGCGGATCCGCAGCTTTGTCGACTTCGCCGTGAAGGCGTTGCGCGAGCATCCGGCCTTGAACACGGCGGCGTTATTGCAGCCACTGAAATAATCGATTGCATTGGCTGGTGATTCTTTAGTTTTGCCGATCCGTAGATGATGACTCCATCGGCGCGCTCATTCCGTAGCGTCGTCACTTTCCAGCGGAGTCGACCATGCAACCGATCAAACTCTACAACTTCCCCCGTTCCGGACACGCCCATCGCGTCGAGTTGATGCTGTCCCTGCTGCAGCTACCGACCGAGCTGATCTTCGTCGACCTGGCCAAGGGTGAGCACAAGCAGCCGCAGTATCTGGCGATCAACAGTTTCGGCCAGGTGCCGGCGATTGATGACAACGGCGTGGTGCTGGCCGATTCCAATGCGATTCTGGTGTATCTGGCGCAGAAGTATGGCAACGGTCGCTGGCTGCCCGCCGACCCGGTGGGCGCAGCACAGGTGCAGCGCTGGCTGTCGGCAGCGGCGGGGCCGATTGCCTTTGGCCCGGCGGCGGCACGCTTGATCACGGTGTTCGGTGCGCAACTGAATGCCGAAGAAGTCATCGGCCGCGCGCACAACCTGCTCAAGGTCATGGAGCTGGAGTTGGGCAAGACCGCCTATCTGGCAGGCGATGAGCCAACCATCGCTGATGTGTCTGCCTACAGCTACATCGCGCATGCGCCGGAGGGCAATGTCTCGCTGGAGGAATACGCCAATGTCCGGGCCTGGCTGGCACGCATCGAGGGCCTGCCCGGTTTTGTGGCGATGCCGCCTACCGCGGCCGGGCTACTGAAAACTGCCTGACGCGCGCATTCGCGAATATTCAGGGGGCGTCGGCAACGCTTCAACCGGTGCACTGATGCCCTCAAGCGTAACGGCCGGTTGCGCGGCCTCTCCTCGCAGGACATGCAGCGCGCTGCGCTCTACCAACTGTTGGCTGGCTTGGCGCCAGTCAATCCAGCGCCAGTCGCGTACATCCTTGCCGGCGGGGAACTGACCACTGGCCTCGAAGGCCGTGATCAGTTCGGTCAGGCTCTGCGGCTCCTGCAGATCGAAATAGGCCATGTACTTGCCACCGATTTCACGAAACACCGGAATGTCACTGCCCATTGCCGGCAAACCGCGCTGCATGGCTTCCACCAGCGGCAGGCCAAAGCCTTCGACGAATGATGGGAAAACCAGCGAACTGGCGTGGGCGTAAGCATGCTCCAGACTGGTGTCGCTGAGGTTGTTGAACATGAACAGGCGCCGGTTCAATTCCGGATGGTGGCGTATCCGTGAGAGCAGCTCGTCGCACTTCCAGCCGATATGTCCAGCGATACACAACCTGGCGCTGGAACCACCTGCCCAGGCACGCTCGAAAGCATCCAGCAGATAAGCATGGTTCTTGCGCGGCTCGATCGTGCTGACCATCAGGAAAACCGGGCCGGGTGCCTCGAACATCTGTCGCAACGCCGGTTCCACGGCCGCGGTCGAGCTGTGCAAGTCCAGCTCGGAACCCAAGTGGAAGTAGTCGAACCAGCGTTTTCCCGCTTGCAGGGGCCCAAGCCGTCGCTGCAGTTCATTGCGCACCTCGTCGCGCACCGTGGCGGAAATGGCCATGTAGCCGTCGGCAGTGCGGCAAATCCAGTCAAACCATTCCCCGAACACCTGCGCCGGGCGGGTTTCGTAAAAGTGTGGATGCGTCATGGGAATCAGGTCATAGATCACCGCAATGATCCCGACGCCATCACGCTTGAGTCGCTCGACATGAGGAAAGAAATCCGAATGCCACGAGGAGTCGAGCAGTATCAATTGATCATCGGCCTGATGCTGCAAGGGCGAGCAGCGCTTGAGCAGCTGCAAGTGCCTCAGGCGTTTGAACAGCCTCAACGGGATCCCGAATGCGGTGAACGAGGTCAGGCGGTAGGCAACATATACAGCGCGGCGAGCCAGCTTCGACTCACATTGGGCCTCGCGCCGCTGGTGCCATTGCCAAAAACGATGGGCAAGGCGTTCCAGGCGGTCAGCGAATGTCGCGAAGGCGTTGAAAACCGGCGTGTTCAGAGGGGCCAGGCGCAAGACCCGGTAGAGTTGGCCGTTGACGAAAACCACCGGCATGCATTCGATATCAGCAGCACCGGACGGCAATTTATTGATGACATTGCGCACCACCCGCTGAATCCCCGAGTTGAGTTTCGGGTGGTTGAAGACGTGGGTGCACTCCACCAACAGTCGAGTCATAGCGCGCGCTCCGTGTTCGCCGATCCGGCGGGCAACAGGGGTGTCCGCAGAGGGTATTGCGCGAAACTGGCGAGACCTGTGGCGACCAGGCAATTTTTCAAAACCGCGACCCCTTGGGCTTATGTTTCGCTATTTCCTACAGCTGGTGTAGGAGGGTCTGTCAGACCGAGACGAAAGCTCGGTAGGACAACAGGCGAAACAGTTGTTGTATTTGTTCTGCGATCAATCTGTGCCAATTACACGACAATTTCAACAGGGCAAACCGTGACCGGTCAGTTCTGGACAGCGTAGACCGAATTATTCACGCCCGATGGTTCCCGAACCCTCAATGGATGTGTTTAGAATGCCCCTCGTCGCGATATTCCGAAGTTGTACACGGGGGTTGCGACGCAGAGTGAAACTGACCACTAAAACAAGAACTAAGACGTGTCTGATGAAGGACGCCGTGTCGGGATTCCCGGCCCGATCCATCTCTGGCCGTCACAGCATGAAGTTGCCGGAATGGCAGCTTTATCGTGGGATGCCATGAATTTCATTCTTTACTCGGACGTCAGCGACAGCTCCATCAGCCAGAGTCTCGGCCGTCCCGAATACAGTTATTACTTCGTGCTCAAGGCCTATCGTCCGTTGCTGGAAAGTCTTGGTCGTGTGCATGTCGTATCCGCCCCGGCAGAAGTCGATCCCCTTTACCGCCGATTGCTCGCCGCAGGCGAAGACAGCGTATTCCTGTCGTTTGCCCCACCGCAGAAAACCCCGGCCGATCTGCAATGCCCGACGGTCTGCGTCGTGGCGTGGGAGTTCGACTCGATTCCCGATGAACGGTGGGACAACGACCCGCGCCAGGACTGGACGCAAATGCTCGCGCGCCAGGGCCGGGTCATCACCTTGTCGAGCCACACTGCCCGGGCGATCCGGCGGGCCATGGGTGAGGATTTTCCGGTGCTGGTGCTACCGACAGCGCTATGGGAAAGGTTTTCGGATATCCGCCAGGCGCATGTCCCGACACCGATCAATGCGGGGGCAACCCTGGCGATCAGAGGCTGTATTTTCGATAGCCGCGAACTTGGCTTGTCCGCCGATGCGCTGATTCCCGTCCCTTTGACACCTGAAGAAGAAGCTGCGCTGGCGGCTGAAATAGAAGCCGCGCGTCCACCGCCGCTGACCCTGAAGCGCCGGTTCGTCATCGCCCGGCATTATCTGCGGCTATGGGCACTGGATCTCGGGCGTAACCTGGCAGAGCCGGTCCCACGGGTGAAATACCTGCAGAACTGGTATTGGGAAGGGGTTCGTGATCGCGTTCCCGACAACCTTCACGCCTGGCTCGAGCAACGTCTGCCCGCCATTTGCGGCGCGCACCCGATTCCGCTCAGCGAACCACCGCCGCTGGACCTGCCGGCCACCGACGGCATCGTTGAAACCCGTGTCGACGGTGTGGTGTACGTCTCGGTCTTCAATCCCAAGGATGGCCGCAAGAACTGGCATCAACTGATTACCGCGTTTTGCTGGGCATTTCGCGAGCAGCCGGACGCTACCCTGGTGGTCAAGATCACCCAGAACGATCTGGCCGTGTATTACAGCGAATTGATGACGTTGCTCGCGCAGCTCAGCCCGTTCGCTTGCCGCGTTGTGGTGATGCACGGCTACCTTGACGACGCGCAGTATGCCGAGCTCTACAAGGCGGCGACGTTCTACGTCAATGCCTCGCGCTGCGAAGGCCTGTGCCTGCCCTTGATGGAGTTCATGTCCAGCGGCAAACCGGTGATCGCGCCGGCCCACACCGCCATGGAGGATTACATCGACGAGTCGGTGGCATTCGTGGTCAGGTCCAGCGAAGAGTTGACGATCTGGCCCCAGGACACGCGGATTATTTACCGCACCCTGCGCTACCGACCGGACTGGGGTTCGCTGAAAAGCGCCTACGAAAACAGTTACCGCATGGCCACTGCGCACCCGCAGGACTATCAGCGGATGTCGGCCGCCGCCATCGAGCGGATGCACGATTACTGCGCGTTCGCGCCATTGCAGACACGCCTGGCGGATTTTTTCGCGCTGGCTCCCACGGCCGCTGATATCGAGCCTGTTCTGGATAACGCCTCATGCTGATCATCGTTCATTCTGAAACCAATCAGCACACCATTACGCAAAACCTGGGGCGTTCCGAATACAGCTATTACTTCGTCCTCAAGGAATATCGACCGGTTCTCGAACGAATCGGGCGAGTTATCGAAGTGGCTGATCCGCAGACGCAAGTCGATGCGCTCTATGGCGAATGCCTGGCTCGGGGCGAGCCCTGTGTGTTCCTGTCGTTTTCCCCGCCGCACCGTACGCCCGTTGATCTGGCGTGTCCGACCGTGCCGGTGTTTGCCTGGGAGTTCAGCACGATCCCCAACGAGCCGTTCGCCGGTGAGCCACGCAACGACTGGCGCAGCGTTTTGCACGCCTGCGGCGCGGCTGTCACCCATTCCAGTTATACCGTCGCTGCGGTCCGCGAAGCCATGTCCGCGGACTACCCGATCAGCGCTATCCCGGCGCCGGTGTGGGACCGCTTCGCCGCACGCGGCAGGCAAGCACAGGATCATTGCGCTGCCGAGCCGCTGCGGCTGACGATCAAAGGGGTGGTGGCCGACAGCCGTCAGCTCGACTTGAATGCCTTCGCCCCAGAGCATTTGCGCAGCGGCGAGGGGATTGATTTTGCCGCACCGGTGACCGAGCAGACCCTGTCCCTTGAGGGCGTGGTGTATACGTCAGTGTTCAATCCCGGCGATGGCCGCAAGAACTGGGAGGACATGCTCAGCGCGTTCTGTGTGAGCTTTCGCGAAGTCGAAGACGCCACCTTGGTGCTGAAACTGACGCACTTCGATGCTGAAGAGGCGCTGGCTGACATCCTCCATCATTTGTACAAAAACCAGTCCTATCGATGCCGTATCGTGTTGATTCACGGTTATCTCGCCGATCCGGACTACGAGCGACTCGTGCAGGCGACTCGCTATGTCGTGAACACGTCCTACGGGGAAGGCCAGTGCCTGCCTCTGATGGAATTCATGTCTTGCGGCAAGCCCGCAGTAGCGCCTCGAACCACGGCAATGATCGATTACCTGAACGCTGAGAACGCGTTTCTGATCGAGTCCACCGACGAATTGACCGCCTGGCCGCACGATCCGCGCAAGGCATTTCGCACGCTGCGTTACGTGACCAACTGGGCATCATTATGTGAGGCCTACCGGGCCAGTTACGACGTTGCAAAAAACCAGCCGCAGCGTTATGCCGCGATGTCCGCACAAGCTGTCGACAGCCTGCAGGCTTTTTGCAGTCAGGCTGTGGCCGAGCAGCGCCTGCGGGCATTTCTTGCACAGTTGTTCGAACACCGTGCCGCTGCGGGGGAAACCTGCCAAGCATGAACGGCAAGCGCATCATGGATATAGAAGTGCTGCGCGCCGTCGCCGTGCTGGGGGTATTGTTCCATCACCTGCAGGGCAGTCTGTTCGCGGACCCGGTGCCTTTGCTGGACAGCATTCACGGCAGTCTGCAAACGTGGTGGGGCGTCGATCTGTTTTTCGCCATCTCCGGCTTTGTCATCGCTCGCAGCCTGGTTCCGGCGTTGCAAGGTTGTACCAGTCGCCAGGAGTGCTGGCAGCAGACGCGCAACTTCTGGCTGCGCCGCGCCTTTCGCCTGTTGCCGTCGGCCTGGCTATGGCTCGCGCTGATGCTGCTGGCCTGTGTGTTCCTCAATCGCTCCGGCGCTTTCGGTACCTGGCATGCCAACTTGCAAGCGACCCTGGCCGGCGTGTTGCAATACGCCAATTTCCGTTTTGCCGACAGCTTCTTCCGATACGAATACGGCAGCAGTTTTGTCTACTGGAGCCTGGCGCTGGAGGAACAGTTTTATCTGCTGTTTCCGCTGCTGATTCTGCTGTTTCGCCAGCGTCTGGTCTGGGCGCTGCTGGCGCTGGTCGCGGTGCAGATTCTGACCGTGCGCACCCCGTTGCTGATGGTGGTGCGCACCGACGCGCTGGCCCTTGGCGTGCTGTTGGCGATGTGGAGCGCACGGCCCGGCTATCAGCGCTGGCAGCCAACCTGGCTGGCGCGGCCGTGGGCCGGGATTTCAGTCTTCATCGCCATCGCATTGCTGCTCAGCTTCATGGCCACCGATCGTTTCACCTTCGCGCCTTATCGGATCGGTTCAATCGCCCTGCTCAGTGCCGTGCTGGTGTGGATCGCTTCATACAACCGCGATTACCTGGTGCCTGCCGGTGCGGTGCAACGGTTGCTCGCGTGGGTCGGCAGCCGCTCCTATGGCATTTATCTGATCCATATCCCGGCCTATCAACTGGTGCGTGAACTGATTTTCCGTTTGCAGAGCGCCGGTCTGCCGAGTCCGGCCGGGCATCCGGTGTTCACGCTGTTGCTGGGATTCGGCCTGATCGTGCTGTTCAGTGAACTGAATTACCGCTTGATCGAAATGCCGATGCGCAACCGTGGCGCCGCGCTGGTCAAGCGCCTCGGCACGCCCCGATCCGCCCTTCCATCCCCTGGAGCCACCTCATGCTGAGCCTTTTGAAGAAACTCACGAACGCCACGCCGGCGCAGCCTGTTGTGGCGGTTGCCGAGAAGACCGACCCGTACATGCTCGGCCTGCACGATGCGATGCTCAGCGGCTGGTTCAATCAGCAAACCGGCGAACTGTTCACAGGGTTCCCGGTGACCCCCGACGACACGCTGCTCGATGTGGGCTGCGGCGATGGCGGTAACGTGCATTTCTGCGGCATGCGCGGGGCGAAGATCATCATTGCCGATATCGATGCGGCCAAGGTCGAAGCCACCCGTCAGCGCTTGAGCGATACCCCGGCGCGCGAAGTCGAGTGCCACGTCACCGATTGCAATCCGCTGCCGATTGCCGACGCCACGGCGACACGTGTGGTCTCGACGGAAGTGATCGAACATGTCGACGACCCTGCGCAGTTTCTCGCTGAGCTGGTGCGGGTCGGAAAGCCTGGCGCGTTGTACCTGCTCAGCGTGCCGCACCCAAGCTCCGAAGACCTGCAAAAGGACATCGCCGCGCCCGAGTACTTCCAGAAACCCAATCACATACGCATCATCAGTGAAGAGCAGTTCAAGGCAATGGTCGGCGACGCCGGGCTGGAAATCATCAGCCATAGCCAATACGGCTTTTACTGGTCGATGTGGATGATGCTGTTCTGGGAAGCCAAGGTCGAATTCAGCAACCCTGATCACCCACTGCTCAATCACTGGGCCGACACGTGGCAAGCGGTACTCGACTCCCCGCGCGGGGCGCAGATCAAACAGGCGCTGGATGCGGTGGTGGCGAAGAGTCAGGTGATCATTGCGCGCAAGCCTGCGGCATCCCTGTAGGAGCTGCGGCACGCTGCGGTCTTTTGATCCTGATTGTTAACGCACGATCAAAAGATCGCAGCTTCGTTTCACTCGTCAGCTCCTACGGGGTTTTTGTGTAACCTTGCGGCTTGTGGTCTCAGGGATTTTCAGGGTATGCGGTTTATTGTGGGTCTGTTTCTTGGCGTCTTGCTTGCGGGTTGCGAGCAACACGTCGCACCTGCCCTGGACCAGCAACTCTACGTCTGGCAGCGCCAATGGACGTCCGCGCACGCGCCGGCATTGAGCGACAGTCGCAGTGACTTCTCGACGTTGCGGGTGCTGGCATTGCAGGGTTTTCCCGGTACCCGTTGGAGCAGGGCGCAGGTCGATCCAGCGTTACTGAAAGCGGATGGCCGACCTTTGATCGCGGTGGTTCGCCTCGACGGTCAACTTCGATCGCTGGATCAGGAGCAGGTCACCGCGCAGATTCTGCAAGTCATCGCCGACTGGCAGGCGCGGGGCCTCACGCTGAGCGGCGTCGAGATCGACCACGATGCCGGCAATGCACGGCTGCCCGCATACGCTGCCTTCCTCAAGCATCTACGCTCCGTCTTGCCGCCATCTCTGCCTCTGAGCATCACCGCGCTGCCGGCCTGGCTCGACAGCCCTCGGCTGCCGGCACTGTTGCAGAGCGTCGACAGCAGCGTGCTGCAGGTTCACGCGGTGAGCGATCCGCGACGAGGTCTGTTTGATCCACAGCAGGCCTTGAAGTGGGCCAAGGCCTGGGCACGTGCCAGCGACAAACCGTTCTATCTGGCGCTGCCGGCTTATGGCGTTGCGCTGTTGGCAACTGACGGTGGTGCGCCGGTGGTGGAAAGCGAAGTGCAACTCGAGCGCGGCGGACAGCGCCGGGAGCTGCTCGCCGATCCGCTGCAACTCAGCCAATTGGCCAAGACCTTGCGCGACGACCCGCCCGAGCATCTCGCCGGGCTGATCTGGTTTCGTCTGCCGCTGGCCAACGACCGTCGCGCCTGGAGCCTGACGACTTTACGCGCCGTGGCTCGAGGTGATTTGCTCAGCAGTCATTTCGGCCTGTCGCTCAAAGAGCAGGCCGGACTCTATGACATCCAGCTCGAAAACCGCGGCAATCTCGACAGCCCGTGGCCCGCGCAAATCACGCTGAAGGTGCAGGACTGTGCTGGCGCCGATGCGCTCGCCGGTTACTCGTTGCAACAAAGTGCCAATCTGCTTACCTTCACCCGCCTGCGTGACGGCCGCTTGCCGGCGGGCGGGCAGCGCGCTATCGGTTGGGCGCGTTGTGCACATATTGATCAAGGAGGTTCGCATGTTGACCCGTAACTGGCCCCGCCATCTGCTGTGCCTGAGCCTCAGCCTGCCGCTGGGCTCGGCGTTGGCCTGCGGCCCGGACTTCCCGATGCGCCTGCTCGACAATCGCGCGCAGACGTTGGCCGATTTGCCCGAAGGCAGCTTCAGCTTCGAAATCAGTCGCCTCGGCAAAACCATTGCCGGGCTGAAAAATGTCACCGCCGCGACCCATAACCCCAACGATTACGCCGAAGACAACGCGTCGGAGCTGGCACGGGAACAGGCTGAACAGGTCGGCCTGAGCGCCGAGCAGCAAGCCTTGGTCAAGCGCTTGCGCGGGCTCAGCGACGCGCGTCAGGCTGACGAGCAGGGCGCCGGTCTGCCGGCGGAAATCCGTTTGTATGTTGCGGGTGCGGTGGCCTTTGCCACGGGCAATCATCAACTGGCCACGGAGTATTTCAACAAGGTGCTGGCGCTGCCGGCAGAGCAGCGTCCGTTGCGCAGTACCTGGGCGGCGTATTCTCTGGGGCGCATCGCTTTCGCCATGAGCACCGAGGCGCATGACCGCATCGAAGCGCTTGAACAGGCGCGCGCTGCCTTTCGTCAGGCCCGGCAGCTGAGCATCGATGGCTTCAGCGATCCGCTGGAACTGGGCGTTGCCAGCCTCGGTGAAGAAGCGCGGGTGTTGCGCAGCGCGGGCGACTGGAGCGGCGCCATCGAACTGTACGAAGCGCAGAACCTGCACGGCTCGGCGGTCGGTTACACCTCGCTCAAGCAACTGATGAACGAACTGGCCGAATTGCCCCAAGCCCAACTGGCGAAGCTGCTGCAGCAGCCAGCGGTGCAGCAACTGGTCACGGCGTCGCTGGTCAGTCGTCAGGGCTGGTCATTCGGTGAACAGCCGCCGAACGAAAAGAAACTGGTAACACTGCTGCAGACCAGCACACGTGGCAGCCTCGACAATGCCGATCGATTGGCGGCAATGAGTTATCAACAGGGCGATTACGCGTCTGCCAAGGCCTTCCTGGAAAATGCCGGGGACGGCGGGCTCGCTTGGTGGTTGCGGGCGAAACTGGCGGTGCGTGATGGCGACACGACTGCCGCCGCGGCAGCCTACGCCAAAGCCGCCCAGGCTTTCCCGCAGAACGAAGACTGGGGTTATCGCCGCACACCGGACTGGGCGTTTGAAACCGTGCAGCCGAAATGCCGGGTCGAGGGCGAAAGCGCGATCCTGGCGTTGCAACGCGGCGAATACCTGCAAGCCTTTGTCCAGTTGTACCGCAGCAACAGCATTTACTGGTTCGATGCCGCCACCGTTGCCGAGCGGGTGCTGACGGTCGATGAGCTTAAACAGTATGTTGATGAGAACGTGCCGGCGCCGCCGCCATTGACGCAGCAGGAACGCGATAACTACGTGCCGCTGTCGGTGGCCGCCAATCTGCGCAACCTGCTCGGTCGACGGTTGCTGCGTGAGGGACGTTACGAGGAAGCGGTCAGTTACTTTGCCAGTGACGATCTGCAGCACAAGGCCCGGCTCTATGGCGAGCAACGGCTCAAGGCCGAGGCGGCATGGTGGCCGAGCAAACGCGCCAGTGCGTTGTACAACGCCGCATGGACAGCCCGGGAGTGGGGCATGGACATCCTCGGTTATGAGATGGCGCCTGATTACGCCACATTCGGCGGCAGCTACACGCTGGAGAGCACGAAGCTGGATGTCGGCCCGCTGATTTCCGCAGCGGAAGTCCAGCGCCAGCAGGCCAGCGCCGCGCAACCGGATCAGCGTTATCACTATCGTTTTGTCGCCACGGCATTGGCCAGTCGCGCCGCCGATCACCTGCCGCACACCAGCCAGGCATTTGCCGCGGTGCTGTGCAACGCTGCCGGCTGGAACAGCAGCCTTGCAGACCAGAGTGCGCTGTATCAGCGCTACGTCAAAGAAGGTCCTTACGTGGCGTGGGCGCAAGACTTCGGCAATCAATGCCCGTACCCGGACTTCGAAAATGCCGACAAGCGCTACGTCACCCAAGTGACCGACGCGGTGCGTGCGACGCTGCGACCTTACAAGTGGCCGGTGCAGATTGGCGCGATGGTGCTGGTCGCTCTTGCCGCGCTTGTGTTGATCACCCGTCGTCAACGCAAGGTGCGCCAGGCTTAAGCCTGCTGAAGGAAGCTCAGGCGTACGGCGAAGCCGATCAACAGGCTGCCGAACAGCCATTGCTGAACGCGCTGGGCTGTTGGACTGTGTTGCAGCCAACGGCCCAGTGCCGCGCCGGTCAGGGCGACAACACTGTCAAACAGCAGGCCGACGCTGACCAGCACCAGGCCAAGTACGGCGAACTGGCTCAACACCGGCGCGCCGTGACTGACGATGAATTGCGGCAGCAGCACCGAGCAGAACAACAAGGCCTTGGGGTTGAGCAGGTTGGTCAGCAGGCCGCGCTGGATCGCTTCGCGCCAGTGGCCGTGTGCAGGTGCCCGCTCTTGGGATTGCAGGCTCGGCACCAGCGAGCTGCGAAAACATTGAATACCGATCCACAGCAGGTACGCCGCACCCGCGATGCGCACCACATCAAACGTCCACGGTGCCGTTTTGAACAGCGCTGCCAGCCCCAGCGCCGCCAATGCCACATGACAGGCCCGTGCGATGGCCAGGCCCACGGCTGTGGCCAAGGCAGCGCCGCGACCCTGCCGCGCACCGGTTTGCAAGAGCAGGATCATGTCCGGCCCCGGCAATAGAAGCACTACAGCCAGGGTCAGGATAAACAGCCAGAGACTTGCCACGTCGCGCCCTCTCATTGTCGATTTGGTCGCGCCAGTCTAGAGCGAGAGGGCAGGGCAGGTGCTTGCGTAGTCCGCTTCAAAATCCTCTGTGTTTGGCATAACCTGCTGGTTTTCCAGCATGTAACTATCGGAATCTGCCAAAGATGAAACTCGACGCCTATGACCGCAAGATTCTCGCTGCGCTGCAGCGCAACGGCCGCCTGAGCAACGTCGAGCTGGCGGAGGAAATCGGCCTGTCAGCCTCGCCCTGCCTGCGGCGGGTGCGCATGCTTGAAGAATCAGGAGTGATCCGCGGCTACCAGGCCAATCTCGACCGTGATGAAGTCGGGCTGGGGCTGACGGTGTTTGTCGGGGTCAAGGTCGAGCGGCATAACGAAGAACGCGCCGAGGCTTTTTATGCCGCTGTCACTGCGTTGCCTGAAGTGGTCTCAGCGTTTCTGGTGTCTGGGGAGTCGGATTTCCTGTTGCAAGTGGTGGTGCCAGACTTGCGCGCTTACGACCGCTTTGTCAGCGCGCACCTGCTGAAGCTGCCGGGGGTGAGCGATATTCGCAGCAACTTTGCCATTCACACAGTGAAAGCGCCGGGGGCGTTGCCGTTGGGGCATCTGCCGCTGTAGACCGGGTGGCGCCATTCGCGAGCAAGGCTTGGAGATTTACATCTGCGTCGCCATCCCCTCGACATTCATCGCTGCCTGACGCAAAGCTTCCGAGCGCGTCGGGTGCGGATGGCAGGTCAGGGCAATGTCTTCAGCCGATGCGCTGAACTCCATCGCCACACAAAACTCGCCGATCATCTCGCTAACGCTCGGTCCAACGAGGTGCACGCCGAGCACTTCGTCCGTGCGCTCGTCGGCGAGGACTTTGGCAAAGCCTTCTGTTTCGTGATTGATCTTCGCCCGGCTGTTGGCAGTGAAGGGAAACTTGCCGACCTTGTAGGCGCGCCCTTCGGCCTTGAGCTGTTCTTCGGTCAGGCCGACGCTGGCCAGTTCCGGCTGGGTGTAGATGACGTTGGGAATCAGCGCGTAATTGACCTCGCCGGCCTTGCCGTGGATCTGTTCGACGCAGGCCATGGCTTCGTCTTCGGCCTTGTGCGCGAGCATCGGCCCGGACGTGACGTCGCCAATCACCCAGATCCCGGCGGCTTCGGTGCGATGTTGCTTGTTGGCGAGCATGCCGCGTTTGTCGGTACTCAGGCCGACGTTCTCCAGTCCCAGGCCTTGGGTGTACGGCCGGCGCCCGATGGCCACCAGCACATAATCGGCTTCAATCAGCTCGGCAGCGCCGCCTGCGGCAGGTTCGACACTCAGCTGCACGCCTGAAGCGGAGCTGGTGGCGCTGGTAACCTTCGAGCTCAATTTGAAGGCAATGCCTTGTTTGCTCAGCGCGCGTTGCAAGGTTTTGCCGGCCTCGCCATCGACGCCGGGGCAGATACGATCAAGGTATTCGACCACGGTGACCTGCGCGCCGAGTCGCCGCCATACCGAACCCAGCTCCAGGCCGATCACTCCGGCGCCAATCACCACCAGATGCCTGGGCACTTCACTGAGCGACAGCGCGCCGGTGGAATCGAGGATACGCTGGTTGTCGATCTCGACCCCGGGCAGGGGAGTGGGCTCGGAGCCGGTGGCAATGATGATGTCCTTGGCGCTGAGCTCGGTCTTATTGCCCTGAGCGTCGGTCACCGTGACCTTGCCCGGGCCGTCGATATGGCCCCAGCCCTTGATCCAGTCGACCTTGTTCTTGCGAAACAGAAACTCTATGCCCTTGGTCAGGCCGGCGACGCTTTCGTCTTTCTGTTTCATCATCTGCGCCAGGTTCAGCGTCGGTTTGACCTCGATGCCGAGGTTGGCGAATTCCGTACCCGCCGCAGCGGCGTACAGTTCCGAAGCGTGCAGCAAGGCTTTGGACGGCATGCAACCGACGTTCAGACAGGTGCCGCCCAGCGTCGATCGCCCTTCGACGCAAGCGGCTTTAAGGCCGAGCTGACCGGCGCGGATGGCCGCGTTATATCCACCGGGGCCACCGCCCAGAATCACCACGTCATAGTTGCTCATGCGCTTGCTCCAGATTGCTCGATGGG
Organism: Pseudomonas sp. NDM; assembly: GCF_003105095.1. Taxonomy (NCBI): domain Bacteria; kingdom Pseudomonadati; phylum Pseudomonadota; class Gammaproteobacteria; order Pseudomonadales; family Pseudomonadaceae; genus Pseudomonas; species Pseudomonas sp. NDM. The sequence goes on from NZ_QETJ01000002.1 coordinate 59,468, forward strand.
GATAGCCAAGATTAGTTGCGATAAAAATTATGTGCGTAATATGAGCGTTGACGAACATTTCGGTCAAGGCTTCAGGCAAGCGACAGCTGCGGCGTCTTTGAATAAGTGTAATTGTGTACGAATATTTCACAGCCTTCGTTATATCGTAACGTCAAGACCAATGTAGCCGGGGTGATATGCAAGTCGATCTTGAGTTGGACGCCACGCCAGTGACCGGGCTGCCGCGCTTTCAGCAAGCAGCCGCGCAGGGACGCCAGTTGCGTCGGCTGGCTTATGGCGTCGGTGGATTAGCAGCGGTGGGCTGGGTGTTGGCGTTTTTCGTCGGCCTGTTTGCGCCACGATCACTGTGGTTGCCATTGTTGATCAATCAAAGCGCAGCGTTGGTGGTGCTCGTCGCCGGGTTGCAATCGGCCTGGTGGGTGACGCAATGGCGCGCGCGAGTACTGCATCCGTTGAGTTCGCAACCGGCAGTTGTGGAGGAGGGCGCCACAGCTGATGGCTGGTACGAAAGGCTTCTGGAGCGCCTGAATCAGCGCAGCCGGCATCTGCTCGGACAAATCGGCGCGCCGACGTTGTGGCTCGGCGGCTGGGCGTTGCTGGTTCTGCTCAGTATCGAGCAAGTATGGAATCTGGCGTTACCCCCAGCGGCGTTGGGTATTTCGGCGAGCATCGGTGCGGCATTGGCGTTGTTGCTGGCGTTCGCCTTGCTGGTGCTGGAGCGGCACCTGGCACAGGAGCCGCCGGCGCAATGGCCGGAAGCGGCGGCGCTCGCGCAACTGGCCCGGGTGGTGATCTTCTCGCTTCTGATCGGTGCACTGTGTCTGCTGTTCGCCAGTGAACACGCGGTCTGGCCAGTTCGCATCGCGGTGCTCAGCGCGATTCTGCCGATGCTGGTTGCCATCGAACTGTTGTTGCGCGCGGTGCTGTCAGTCTTCAGCCCGCGCCGCGAACAACTCGAACCGACCCTGCTGGCGCGCAGTTTTATCGCCGATATGCTGCGCTGGCCGCCGCAACCGTGGCTGGCGCTGCAGCATGAAATGCACAACCGTTTCGGCATCGATCTGCGCCAGATCTGGGCGTTCAGTTACATGCGCCGGGCCCTGTTGCCAGTGATGGCAGTGGTCGCACTGGTCGGGTGGATGCTGACCGGCTTACATGAAATCCCTCTGCAAGGTCGCGGCATCTATGAGCGCTTCGGTAAACCGGAGCAGGTGTTCGGCCCAGGTTTGCACGCCGGATTGCCTTGGCCGTTGGGGCGCGTGCTGAGCGTTGAAAACGGCGTCGTCCACGAACTGGCAACCAGCGTCGGCGACAAGCCGTTGGCCGTGCAGTCCGATTCCGCTGAAGGCCCGGCACCGCTGACCGCCAACCGTTTGTGGGACGCCAGCCACGTCAATGACAAATCCCAGGTCATTGCCAGCAGCCGGGACGCGCAACAGGGGTTGCAGATCGTCAACATGGACGTGCGCTTTGTCTATCGCATCGGTTTGAACGACGAGGCGGCGCTTGCTGCGACCTATAACAGCGCCGATATCCCGACGCTGATCCGCAGCACTGCCAGTCGCATTCTGGTTCACGATTTCGCCTCGCGTACCCTCGACGGATTGCTCGGCGACGATAGGGCAGGGCTTGCCGAGGAAATCGGTCGCGCGGTGCAAAGTGATCTGAACCAACTGAACAGCGGTGTGGAGATCCTCGCCACCGTTGTCGAAGCAATCCATCCACCGGCCGGCGCGGCGAATGCCTACCACAGTGTGCAAGCGGCGCAGATCGGCGCCCAGGCGTTGATCGCTCGCGAACGCGGGGCGGCTGCGCAGGCCAGCAACGAAGCGCAGTTGCAGGCGAGCACGGTTCGCGACCAGGCAACGGCAAACGCGCGGGAGATCAACGCCGCCGCGCAAACCGCCGACCTGAAATTCAGTGCCGAACAGAAAGCCTTCGCCAGTGCCGGCCAGGCCTTCGTGCTGGAGCAATACCTCAGCCAGCTCAGTCAGGGCTTGAGTAAGACCAGGTTGCTGGTACTCGATCATCGACTCGGCGGCAGCGCCAATGCGCCAACCATCGATCTGCGCACTTTCACGCTGCCGGCTGATCCGTCGCCCGCACGTATCAACGCTCAACCAGGAGCCACCCATTGAGCCAGTCGCCTGTGCATGACGTTCACGACCACCGCGGCCACGACCATGGCCACGGCGGGCATCACCATCACCATGGTCATCACCATCATGGCGATGCCGAGGACGCCGGGCCATTTCCCTGGCGGCGCATGGGTTGGGCGGCGTTGCTGGTGGCGTTTGCCATCGCTGCCGCCAGTCTGGTGCAAGTGCGCTCCGGCGAAGCCACGGTCATCACCCGTTTCGGTAATCCCTCGCGGGTCTTGCTTGATCCCGGATTGAGCTGGCGCTGGCCTGCGCCGTTCGAGGCGGCAATTCCGGTGGACTTGCGTCTGCGGACAACCTCCAGCGGTTTGCAGGATGTCGGTACTCGGGACGGTTTGCGCATCATCGTTCAAGCGTATGTGGCGTGGCAGGTGCAGGGTGATCCTGAACACGTGCAGCGCTTCATGCGTGCAGTGCAGAATCAGCCGGACGAAGCGGCCCGGCAGATTCGTACCTTTGTCGGCTCGGCCCTGGAAACCACGGCCAGCAGTTTCGACCTGGCCGATCTGGTCAACACCGATGCCAGCCAAGTGCACATCAGCGATTTTGAAGCGCAGTTGCGTCAGCAGATCGATCAACAATTGCTCGCCACTTATGGCGTACGCGTGGTGCAAGTCGGTATTGAGCGGCTGACCTTACCTTCGGTCACGCTCAGTGCAACGGTCGATCGTATGCGCGCCGAGCGTGAAACCATCGCCACCGAACGCACAGCGATCGGCAAACGCGAGGCGGCGCAGATCCGGTCCGCTGCCGAACGCGATGCGCGAATTGTCCAAGCCGATGCCACGGTAAAAGCCGCCGACATCGAAGCGCAGTCACGGGTAGAGGCTGCGCAGATTTATGGTCGCGCCTACGCCAGCTCGCCGCAGCTGTACAACCTGCTGCGCTCGCTCGATACCCTCGGCACCATTGTCACACCGGAAACCAAACTGATTCTGCGCACTGATGCCGCGCCGTTCCGCGTGCTGGTCGATGGCCCCCCGAGTCTCGACAGCAAATCCGGATCGCAACCATGAATGAACAAGTTCCACGTGGAACACATGCGTTGAACAGTCCGTGGATTCAGGCGGGGCGTTTGGCGTTTATCGCCCTTTACGCGGTAACCGTGTTGGCCGCCTTGGCGTGGGCGTGCTCGAATGTGCGGCAGATCGATCCGCAGAACCGCGCCGTGGTGCTGCACTTTGGGGCGCTGGATCGCGTGCAGAATGCAGGTCTGTTATGGGCATGGCCGCAACCCTTTGAACAGGTAATTCTGTTGCCAGCGGCGGATCGGGTAATCGAGCGTCGGGTGGAAAATCTGTTGCGCAGTGACGAGGCGCTGAAGGCTGATCGTGGGGCTTCTTTCGCCACGCCATTGAGCGATGCTCTCGCCGGGTCTGGTTATTTATTAACCGGGGATGCCGGCGTGGTGCAACTGGACTTGCGAGTGTTTTACCAGGTCTCCGATCCCTATGCGTTCGTGTTGCAGGGCGAGCATGTGCTGCCAGCGCTCGACCGGGTGGTGACACGCAGTGCGCTGGCGCTGTCCGCCGCGCGGGATCTCGACACTATTCTGGTCGCTCGTCCGGAGCTGGTGGGCGCCGACAATCAGGCGGCCGAACGCCGCGAGCGATTGCGCGGTGATCTGGTGCAAGGCATCAACGCGCGTCTCGCTGAGCTGAAAGCGAGCGGGCAGGGCATCGGCATCCAGGTGTCGCGGGTGGATGTGCAATCGAGCCTGCCGGAACCGGCGGTCAGTGCCTTCAACGCCGTTCTGACCGCCAGTCAGCAGGCCGATAAAGCGGTAGCCAACGCGCGTACCGATGCAGAAAAACTCACTCAATCGGCCAACGAACAGGCCGACCGTGCGCTGCAAGTGGCCCACGCGCAGGCGGGTGAGCGTGTTGCAAAAGCTTCGACCGATACCGCAACCGTCTCGAGTCTCGCCACGTCTGCCGACCCGCAAATGCTCCTGCGTCTGTATCGCGAACGCGTGCCAGAGATTCTCGGCCAGGCCGGGTCGGTCACCACTGTTAACCCGAAAGACGATTCCCGGTTGATCATTCAAGGAGCCAGTCAATGACGGCGACCACCGCAGCTCCGAGTCTGTTGTCCTCGGCCGAACAACGCCGCGCCGCGCGCCAATTGACCCTGGCGATGCTCGCGCTCGGGCTGTTGGGTCTGGGGCTGGTCTGGCGCTGGATGCTGCCGGAGCAGGTAGGTGTCAGTCAGTTATTGCTCGGTTCTGCTTCTTTATTGGTAGCGGTTCCGGTGATGCGTTCGGCGTGGTACAGCCTGCGTTACCCCAGCCTGCACGGCATCACCGATCAGTTGATCGCGCTGGCCATGCTCGGCGCCTGGGCGACCGGCGATCTGCTCACCGCGGCGTTGTTGCCTATCATCATGATCTTCGGCCATGTGCTGGAAGAGCGCAGCGTCATCGGTTCCCAGGAAGCGATTCACGCACTCGGCCAGTTGACCCGCAGCCATGCGCGCAAGCTGCAAACAGACGGCTCGATCATCGAAGTGGACAACGGCACGCTCAGCACTGGCGATATCGTCGAAGTGCGGGCCGGCGATCGGGTACCGGCGGACGGTCGTGTGTTATCCGGACAGGCGAGCCTCGACACCGCGTCGATTACCGGTGAGTCGGTGCCGGTGGAAGCTGGCCTCGGCATGCCGGTCTTCGGCGGTGCGATCAACCTCGATGGATTGCTGCGCATCGAAGTCACCCGCACTGGCGGCGAATCGACCTTGGGCAAAGTCATCGCTCTGATGCAAAACGCCGAACGCTCGAAACCGCCGATCACCCGATTGCTCGAACGCTACGCTGGTAGTTACATGGTGCTGGTGTTGCTGCTGGCGGCGGTGACCTGGTTCGTCACCAATGATGCCCAGGCGATGCTCGCGGTGCTGGTAGCGGCGTGTCCCTGTGCGCTGGTGCTGTCTGCCCCGGCCACGGCGATTGCCGGTGTCGCCGTCGCCGCGCGCCATGGGATTCTGATTCGCAGCTCGGCGTTCCTTGAAGAACTCGCCGATCTGACCTCGCTGGTGGTCGACAAGACCGGCACGCTGACTTACGGCACTTTGCGTTTGCAGTCGATCGCCAGCCTGAACGCGGACGCCGGCGAAGTGCCGGAGCTGGCCGCCAGTCTTGGCGCGGCGAGCAGTCATCCGGTGAGCCGGGCGCTCTCTGGATTGGTCGATCAGCAAGCCTATTGGCCTCTAACCAATATCCATGAGCGCCAAGGCTTGGGTGTAGTGGCGATGACAGAGAAGGGCGAAGCTGCGCTCGGTCGGCCTGAATTATTCGCGCAGCTGGGTATCACAACGACCCTTGTTCCTGAACACGACGGCCCGATCGCGGGTCTGGCTTTGCACGGTGAATTCCTCGCATGGCTGTTGCTCGCTGACAGCATCAAACCTGAAGCACGCTTTGCCTTGAGCGAATTGCGCGAACTGGGCCTGGGTCGACAACTGCTGCTGACCGGTGATCGTCAGAGTGTGGCCCGAACCCTGGCGCAAGAAGTCGGACTCAACGAAGTCCAGGCGCAAGCGCTTCCCGAGGACAAGCTCAATCGAGTGCTCAAGGAAATCGATCACGGCTTCCGCCCGATGGTGGTTGGCGACGGTATCAACGATTCCCTCGCGCTCAAGGCCGGTGTGGTCGGCGTGGCGATGGGCGCTGGTGGCGCCGACATTGCTCTTGCGTCGGCAGACATCGTCTTGATCGGCAGCGATTTGCGTCGCCTCGGTACTTGCATCCGCTTGAGCCGTCAGTGCCGGCGTACCTTGCAGGTCAATGTGGTGATCGGCCTGGGCTGGACGCTGGCAATTGTGGTTTTTGCAGCTTTCGGTTGGCTCGGCGCGGCTGGGGCGATGATTGCGGCCCTGCTGCACAATCTGAGCACCCTGTTGGTGTTGGGCAACGCCGGACGTTTGCTGCGCTTTCAAGAGCCTTTGCTCAAGGCAGATGCTCAGGAGAGATGAAAGAAAATTCATCGAACCGCAGGCTGCAAACACAGTCATCTGTCGTAAGGCGCGTGGTGTCTGGCGTGCAGCCGCGGCGCCGGTAATGATAGACAAGGCTAATCGAATCGATAGCCTGCTATTTTTCCAGGTTGGTCTACCCTCAGATCAGACGTCTGAAACAAGGGGGGATTTTCCATGCTCGCGCAACTTCCACCGGCCTTACAGAACCTGCAGCTCCCACTGCGCCTGCGACTCTGGGATGGCCACGAGTTCAACCTGGGCCCGGCGCCCAGCGTGACCATCGTGGTCAAGGACCCGCAGATGGTCACCCAGTTTACCCACCCGAGCCTGGATGCGCTGGGTGCGGCGTTCGTCGAGGGCAAGCTGGAACTGGAGGGCTCGATCAGTGAAGTCATCCGCGTCTGTGACGAGTTGAGCAGTGCGCTGCTCGACGAAGACGAAGGCAGTCAGCCGGTGCGTGCGCATCACGACAAGGACACCGACGCCAAAGCCATTTCCTACCATTACGACCTGTCGAATGCGTTCTACCAGCTCTGGCTGGACAGCGACATGGCCTATTCCTGTGCCTATTTCGAAACCGGCAGCGAAACTCTCGAACAGGCCCAGCAAGCCAAATTCCGCCATTTGTGCCGCAAGCTGCGCCTGCAGCCGGGTGAGTATCTGCTGGATGTCGGCTGTGGTTGGGGCGGTCTGGCGCGGTACGCGGCGCGAGAGTTCGGCGTGAAGGTGTTCGGTATTACCTTGAGCAAGGAACAATTAGCGCTCGCGCAGGAGCGGGTCAAAGCCGAAGGCCTGGAAGATCAGGTCGAACTGCAGTTGCTCGATTATCGCGATCTGCCGCAGGACGGTCGTTTTGACAAAGTCGTTAGCGTTGGCATGTTCGAACACGTCGGCCACGCCAATCTCGCCGAGTACTGCAAAACATTGTTCGGTGCGGTGACGGAGGGTGGTCTGGTGATGAACCACGGGATCACCGCCAAGCACACCGATGGCCGCCCGGTTGGGCGCGGTGCCGGAGATTTCATCGAGAAATACGTGTTCCCCAACGGCGAGTTGCCGCATCTGGCGATGATCTCCGCCCAGATCAGTGAAGCAGGGCTGGAGATCGTTGATGTCGAGAGTCTGCGCCTGCATTACGCACGTACGCTTGATCACTGGAGCGAGCGGCTGGAGGACAACCTCGAAGCTGCGGCGAAACTGGTACCGGAGCAGGCGCTGCGGATCTGGCGCCTGTACCTGGCCGGCTGCGCTTATGCTTTCGCCCGAGGCTGGATCAATCTGCATCAGATCCTCGCCGTGAAAGCGCACCCGGATGGCAGCCACGAACTGCCGTGGACCCGCGACGACATCTACAACCCCTGAGACCGGGACGTTCAGAGTATCGGCGAAATCAGCCGGGCGATCCGCATGCCGACCTGTTGCAGGCGGTGGATCTCCCGGCTTTCTTCTTTGGCTACTTCATCGGCCTGAGCGAAATCATCATTGAGCATGTGTTCCACAGCGGCGGCGAACGCGCTGTCGACGGTGAGCAGCATCACTTCGAAGTTCAGGCGGAACGAGCGGTTATCCAGATTGGCGCTGCCGATGGCGCTGATCTCGCTGTCGATCAACACCACTTTCTGATGGAGGAAGCCCGGTCGATAGCGGAACACCCGAACGCCGGCCCGCACCGCTTCAAACGCATACAGGCTGGACGCTGCATAGACGATTCTGTGATCCGGCCGCGACGGCAACAGCAGGCGCACATCGACCCCACGCAAAACCGCCAGCCTCAGGGCGGCGAAGACGGCTTCGTCCGGGACGAAGTATGGGCTGGTGATCCATACCCGCTGCGTCGCCGCGTGAATGGCTTCGACGAAAAACAGCGAGCAGGTTTCGTAGGCATCGGCCGGGCCGCTGGCGAGCAATTGACAGAGCACGCCGTCCGCCGGGTACTCATCCGGCAGAATCAACGGCGGCAAAGTGCGTGCGGCCCAGAACCAGTCTTCGGCGAACGATTCCTGCATGCACGCCACCACCGGCCCGCGTACTTTGACGTGAGTATCGCGCCAGGGCGCCAGCGGCGGTTTCTCACCCATGTATTCGTCGCCGACGTTATGCCCGCCGACAAAGCCGACCACGCCATCGACCACGACGATTTTGCGGTGGTTACGGAAATTCACCTGAAAGCGGTTGAGCCAGCCACTGCGCGTAGCGAAGGCTTTGACCTCGACACCACCATCGCGCAACGCCTGCGCGTAGTGATGGGGCAGGGCGTGACTGCCAATGCGGTCGTAGAGCAAGTGAATGGACACCCCTTCGGCGGCTTTCTTCAACAGCACATCACGCAAGCGCTGGCCGAGGCGATCATCGTGGATGATAAAGAACTGGATCAGCACTGCTTCCTTCGCTTGTTCGATCGCCTGAAAAATCGCCTCGAAGGTCGCTGTGCCGTTCACCAGCAGTTGCACCTCGTTGTTCGCCAGGCACGGCATGCGCCCCAGTTTCGGCATCGCACGTAATGAGGCGTAGGCGCTTGAGGCCCGGGCGGCCAAGGCTTCTTCCACCCACGGGCGCCAGTTCAGTTCGGATATCGCCAAGCGCATCTGCTCGTTGGCCTGGCGCCGCGCCTTGATGTAACCATCGAAGGTGCTGCGACCGAACACCAGGTACGGAATAAGCGTGAGGTAGGGAATGAAGATCAGCGACAATGCCCAGGCGATCGAGCCTTGTGCGGTGCGCACGGTAAGCACTGCATGGATCGCAGCGATCGAACCGAGTGTGTGCAACAGGGCGATCAGGTAACCGAAAATATGCGGTCCGAAAAAATCCATGGGGCAGCCTTGCTCCGCGAGATGCAATGCTTAACAGACCATGTTCTGCTGCGAATGTCTCTATTTAATCGGTGCATGAACCGACGCAACCGGCCGGCGTCTAACGGCCACAACTGATCAGGAGTTTCTCGATGAACGTTCGTCTGCTGGGTTTGGCGCTGGGCCTGGGTTTGGCATTACCGGTGGTTGCGCAGGCGCAAATGCTGCAGCCGGGGTTGTGGGAGATGACTTCAAGCAATCTGAAGGTCGATGACCAGGCCATGGACGTGCAATCGATCCTTGGCCAGATTCAGGGCCAGATCACCCCACAGCAGCGGGCGGCGCTGGAAAAGAACGGCATCAATATCGGCGGTAAAGGCATCCGCGCCTGCCTGACGCCACAGCAAGTGGCGACCAACGATATCCCGTTGGCCGATCCGCAATCGGGCTGCAAGCAGCAGATCACCGAGCGTACCGGCAACCAATGGAAATTCCGCTTCAGCTGCCCGAAGGCCCAGGGCACCGGCGTAGCGACATTCCTCAGTGACCGCGAATTTACCACCGTCGCCAATGGCACCTTCAATGCCATCGGCATCAACCAGAAGGGCAGCCTGGAAACCCGTGCGGTGTGGCTGGGTCAGGATTGCGGCACAGTTAAACCCCGCGCCTGATTCCTCCGCAGCGCTCCCACAGTCGAAACCCATTCCAACTGTGGGAGCGAGCCTGCACGCGAATAGATCGGAAGTTCGCCTCAGGTCATGGCTGACTCAACGCCTTGTACAGCGTATTGAGGTTGTATTCGAACAGCCCGGTAAAGGTGCTCGCCGGGCCACTCGCCGCCAGCGCATCTGAATACAGCGTGCCACCGATGTGCGCGCCGCTTTCATCCGCGATCTGCTTGAGCAGACGCGCGTCCTTGATGTTCTCCATAAACACCGCTTTGACTCTGGTCCGGCGAATCTGCGTGATCAACGCTGCGACTTCAGCAGCCGACGGTTCGCGTTCGGTGGACAACCCCTGCGGCGCCAGAAAGTCGATGCCATAGGCTTGGCCGAGGTAGCCGAACGCATCGTGGCTGGTAACGATCTTGCGGTTGCCTGGCGGCAGCGCACCGAGTTTGTTTTTGGCTTCGGCGAGCAGCGCGTAGATCTGTTTGAGATAGTTCTGGCTGTTGCGCTCGTAGTCGGCCTTGTTGGCCGGGTCGGCAGTGACCAGTGCCTTGGTGATATTGCCGACATACAACTCAGCATTCGCCAGATTGTGCCAGGCGTGTGGATCCGGCACGGTTTCGCCGTCCTCATCGAGCGAACGTGGAATCACCCCGCGACTGGCAGTGATCACCGTCGCCTTACTGTCGGTGCTGGTCACCAGCCGATCCAGCCAAGGCTCGAAACCGAGCCCGTTCTTGATGATCAGCCGCGCCCTGAGCAGGGCCTTGGCATCGTCCGGGGTCGGCTCGTAGGTGTGCGCATCGGCGTCCGGGCCAACCATGCTGGTGATTTGCACATGCTCGCCGCCGACCTGCTGAACCATGTCGGCGAGGATGCTGAAGCTGGTGACCACCGGCAGTTTTTCGGCGGCCGACAACGTCATCGACAGCATCAGGCTGAACAGCACGAGTAGAGCGCGCATCGGGAAACACCTCATTGGGATGTGAGCAAGGGCGGACGGTGCAGCAAACCGTGAACCGGCCCGAACACCACCGAAAGCAGATAGCCGACCCCGGCGACCAGCACGATGGCCGGGCCGCTAGGCAGCGAGTAGTAGAACGACAGCAGCAAGCCGAGCCACACCGACAGGCAACCCATGACGGCGGCGACAGCAATCAGTACCGGCAGGCGGCGGCTCCAGAACCTTGAGGCAGCCGCAGGCAGCATCATCAGTCCGACCACCATCAGTGCGCCGATGGCTTGAAAGCCGATCACCAGATTCAGCACGACCAGAGTGAGAAACACGGCATGGGCCAGCGGCCCGAGACGGCTGACCGTGCGCAAGAACAGCGGGTCTAGTGTGTCCAGTAACAACGCTTTGTAGATCGCGGTCATGGCCACGAGGCTGAGGGCCGAGACCCAAAGCATGCCGGTCAGCGTCGGCCCGTCCACGGCCAACGCAGAGCCGAACAGCAAATGCAAAAGGTCGAGGCGTTTGCCGGCCATGCCAAGAATCAGCACGCCGCTGGCCAGTGAGATCGGATAGACAGCGGCGAGGCTGGCGTCTTCGCGTAGGCCCGTGCGCCGGGTGATCCAGGCGGCGAGACCGGCCATGCTCAGACCGGCGCCGAGGCCACCGAGCGTAAGGGCGGGGAGGCTCAAACCGGCGAACCAGAATCCCAATGCCGCACCGGGGAGAATGCCGTGGGCCACCGCGTCGCCGATCAGGCTCATTCGCCTGAGAATCAGGAACACGCCCAAGGGCGCCGTGCTGCATGCCAGCACCAGTCCGCCGAGCAAGGCGCGGCGCATGAATACGAATTCGCTGAAGGGCTGCCAAAAATGGCTGACGGTCATGAGCATCAGGCCACCCGCATGGACGGTGTCGGCTGGATCAATTCTCGGCTGGTCCCGTACACGCAGTGGCCGTTTCTGATCAGCAGCGCATGCGGAATATGTTGTCGCACCGCGACCAGGTCATGGCAGACCACAACCAGTGTTCGGCCCTCCGCCTGCCAGTGGTGAATGTGTTGCCAGAGCAATTGCTGCCCGAGTTCATCGAGTGCGGCATGCGGTTCATCCAGCAACAGCACTGGGGCGTCTGCGAGACTCAATCGGGCGAGCAGCGCGCGCTGTAATTCACCGCCGGACAGGGCCATCAAAGGACGCTGTTCAAGTCCACTCAAGTGCCAGTCTTCCAGTGCGTTTTTCAAGCGCTGCGTGCGCAATTGAGTCGAGAGCCGACGACCCCAGAAACCTGCAGCGATTAGTTCTTCGAGGCTGATCGGGAATTGTCGATCCAGGTGCTGCTGTTGCGGCAGAAAGGAAATGCCGCTTTGCCGTGGAACAGCCATTTCGACTTTGCCAGCCAAGGGCTTTTGCAATCCGGCGATGATTTTCAACAAACTGCTTTTGCCGCAGCCGTTGGCGCCGATGACGGCAGTCAGGCTGGCGCTTTCGAACTCCAGGCTCAGAGGTGTCGTCAACGGTTGTCCGGGCGCGCCCCAGACCAGCGATTGGCAGCGGATCATGGTTGCTCCCGCCGCCAACTGCTCTCGGCAACGGCGTCGTGAGCGTGCAGGCTTTCGGCATGGATCACGCGGATATGGAATCGGTTGATACCCGGCGTGCGCTGCAGTGCCAGGTTGAGACGGCGGGCTGCGTCTTCGCAGAACATCAGATTTTGCCCGTTGGCGAGAGCGAAGGCCTGCTCGTCCGGGCGTTTTACGGCGGTCTGGACAGCGGTGCCAAGGGCTGCTTCGGCGTCATTGATGATTGCCGTCAGCGGAAGCTCATCGATGAAGTCATCAAGATGCAGGTGAAGTTGCGCATAACTGCGTTGGCTATGCGGTGTCGCTACGATCCCTTTGGTTGAGCCCAGCCATGCCAACACCTCAGCGTGTTGCAGAGACTTATTGGCGAAATCGTCGACGAATTGCTGCTGGATCAATTGCCTTGCCAAGGCTGCGGAGCACGGGCATGTCGAGGAATAAGGCACCTCGACTTTTAGTTCCACGTGGAACATCCGCTGTTTCAGGCTGGCTGAGATGGTAGCCGGATAGGATTTCCAGCCTGCCAAGGGACTGATCAGCGCGGGTCGTTTCAGTAGCAAGTCAGTATGAATGTTCAGATATGCGCAGTCGGACAGACCTTGATGACTGGCCAGAAAACGCTTAAGTACTTCCCGCAACTGCGCCGGGGAAAGGCTTCGCTGCTCGAGCGTATCGAGTGCCAAGTACAACCGCGACATGTGAATACCGCGCGCTTCACCATCATCAAGGCTCACGCCAGCGTCTACTTTGGCACTGAGGCGTTGGCCTTCAAGCAAAACGGGTAGGGCAATCCCACGCATGCCTACCCAATCGAGTGGCAATGCCTGGCGTGCAGATTGGTTGGCGATATCCGGTAGCGTAAGAGCGTTCATGGTTGAGACCGTCGTGTTGATCTCATTTTACGTTACATTATAACACTGCATTCAGCGAAGCTTTTTTCATGAAAAGGTTTTCACTAGCAGCCCGTCATCCGGCTGCAAGTGAACCTTGCGCTGCTGCCTCCCGAGCTTGAGAAGCGGTTGATGGTCGTCCAGCCAACACGCCGGGTATAGCCGACCCAAGCCTCGCCATCCGAGGCAATGCCGGTAAAAAACGTCAGTTGGCCGAACCGGCTGTTGGTTTGCGCCCAGTAGCGATGGCCATTCTTTTCGAATCCCCTGAGATACAGCGTGGTGCCGACCGTATTGACGCTATAGGCGTTGCCTTCGGCGTCCACGCAAGCCAGCAGGTTAGCGCTGCGCGTGCAGTGCGCGAGACCGGGAACGTGCGCTTCGGCTTGGCCGGTGAGCGCCATGCCGGAACTCAAAAGCAGGTATTTCAGCGCATTGTTCATCGCGGTTTCCAGGATAGGTGGCGAGACAAATCGTGAAATCTTCCCGCTCGGGCTAGCAACTTTGTATTGTTACACTATAACATAAAGCGCAAACCAGCCGGAGCTGCCGATAACAACCGTTGCCTTCTTCACTACCAAGACATTAAGCGCAATACGTCATGCGCAAATCACCAAAGCGCATATCGGCGGCTATCAACGAGGATTATCCAATGTCAGAGAAATTGCCCGTCACCGTACTTTCAGGATTTCTCGGCGCCGGTAAAAGTACGCTTTTGGATTACGTACTACGTAACCGCAAAGGTCTGCGCGTTGCGGTAATCGTCAACGATATGAGCGAAATCAATATTGATGGTAGCGAAGTCCAGCGTGATGTCAGCTTGAACCGCGCAGAAGAAAAACTCGTTGAAATGAGCAACGGCTGCATTTGCTGTACGTTACGTGAAGACCTGCTTGAAGAGGTCAGCAAGCTCGCAAGGGAAGGACGTTTCGATTACCTGCTGATCGAATCCACCGGCATCTCCGAACCGCTTCCAGTCGCCGAAACTTTCACCTTCCGCGATGAACACGAACAAAGCCTCGCCGACATCGCCCGTCTCGACACCATGGTCACAGTCGTCGACGGCGTGAACTTCCTGCTCGATTACCAGGCCGCCGAAAGCCTCGCCTCTCGCGGCGAAATCCTCGGTGAAGAAGACGAGCGTTCCATCACGGACCTGTTGATCGAACAGATCGAATTCGCCGACGTCCTGCTGATCAGCAAAATCGACCTGATCAGCCAGCATGAGCGCGAAGAGCTCATAGCGATCCTCAAGCGCCTGAATGCCCAGGCTGAAATCATTCCAATGGTGATGGGCGAGGTGCCGTTGGAGAAAATCCTCAACACTGGCCGTTTTGATTTTGAAAAACCCGCACAAGCACCCGGATGGCTACAGGAATTACGCGGTGAGCACGTCCCGGAAACTCAAGAGTACGGCATCGCCTCGACGGCGTACCGCGCCCGCAGGCCCTTCCACCCACAGCGCTTTTTCAGCTTCATCGACCGCCCATGGCTGAACGGCAAGCTGCTGCGCTCCAAAGGCTTCTTCTGGCTCGCCAGCAAGCCTACCGATGCTGGCAGTTGGTCGCAGGCCGGTGGTTTGATGCGGCATGGATTTGCCGGTCGCTGGTGGCGTTTCGTGGCGAAGAATCAATGGCCTGAGGATCAGGAAAGCGTACAGGCCATCATGGGAAACTGGACTCCGAGCGTAGGAGATTGCCGCCAGGAACTGGTTTTCATCGGTCAGAACATCGATTTCCTACAGCTCGCAGCCGAGCTGGATGCCTGTCTGCTCACCGATGAAGAAATGGCAGTGGGTGTAGAAGGCTGGCGCTTGCTGCCTGATCCCTTCGGCCCTTGGCACGAAGAGGCCGCCTGATGCTCGCACTCAAAGATCAGCACCTCCTTACCCGTCATCAGCATCAGGGCCTGAGCCCGCAAACGCTGACGCGAATCCTTGAGGACGGAACCAATCTCGCGATCTGGCAACGCCAGCTGCCTTTGCACATCGCCGATTTCGCACAATTAGTGCTGTCGCTCAACGAGCCCTTGGCCGAGTCGCTTTGCCTGGAATTACCTGACGAAGACGCCGAACCGGATCTCGACGGACTGGCTTCAGGGCTGCGTGATCTTCAAGGTTACGAAGGTTTCATGAGCGACCTTAAATGGCTGATCAGTGCCTTCGCCTGCCTGCTCGGCGCGCGGCGTATCGGCGTGCGCTTGCGCGTGCTGGACAAGGCCATGTGTCCGCGCTTCCACGTCGATCACGTACCCGTGCGCCTGATCACGACCTATGCCGGGGTCGGTAGCCAGTGGCTTGAAGAGGGGGCGATGGATCGCATGCGACTTGGTCAGGCCAATGCCGAACCGCAAGATGCAGCGACGATTCGTCAGCTCGACAGCGGCGACGTCGCGCTGGTCAAAGGCGAAAAGTGGCACGGTAATGAAGGCTTCGGCCTGATCCATCGTTCGCCGCAACCGGCACCCGGTGAGCGCCGTCTGTTGCTCACCCTCGACTGGCTCGGCTGACACTCAGGGCTTGCGCCAGGCACCCTGGCTCTGGCCTACGCAATACGGCTTGAGATACGCCGCATCAGTGGCCACGCCGTAATAGTGGATATCCTGGCGATAGGGCATATTGGCGACTTGCGCGTTGCTGCACACACCGAAAGCCCCGCTCGGGCACTGATCGACGTATTGCACCTCGACCTTCTGCCCGGCCAGCGTCGGTTGGCAGAAGCCGTCGTTGAACAATTTCTGCGGAATCGTCCTGTTCTGCTGACAGACTTTGACGTCGAGCCGTTCGCCCTGTGTGTGCACCACGCAGGCCTGGGCCCACGCTTCACTCGACAGCAGCGTCAACAGCAACGACCATCCCCACCAGCGCATCATCAGTCTCCTCAATAACTGTCCGCAGAAAAGTACCCGCCATGTTGCAGAACATTCCGACCCACGTCATCGCCGGCCCGTTGGGCGCGGGCAAGACCAGCCTGATTCGCCAGTTGTTGGCGCAGCGGCCCGCGGACGAACGCTGGGCGGTGCTGATCAACGAGTTTGGCCAGATCGGTCTGGATGCCGCGCTGCTGACTCGCGATGCCGATGGTATCGCACTGGGTGAGGTGGCCGGGGGCTGCCTGTGTTGCGTCAATGGCGCGCCGTTCCAGATCGGCCTTGGCCGCTTGCTGCGCAAGGCCAGACCGGATCGACTGTTTATCGAGCCATCCGGGCTGGGCCATCCGGCACAGTTGCTCAAGCAATTGAACACGGCGCCGTGGCTGGGCGTGCTGGCGGTTCAGCCGTGTGTTCTGGTCCTGGATGCTCAGGCATTGCACGCAGGTAGAGGCTTGCCGGAAGCCCAGCAGCAAGCGTTGGCCAGCGCAGGGTTGTTGCTGCTGAACAAGGCGGAAAATCTTGATGAAACGGCTCGGGAGAACATTGGCAGCGAGTTGCCACCGGTCAGGATGATCTGGACCCAGCAAGCCCAGTTGCCTCTGGATGAGCTGCCGGGGATGACAGAAAAAGCAACCGAAGGCGTGGTTAATCTGCCACTGCCCACGGGATTGGCGCAGCTGCCGGCCGTCTGGAGCGACCCGAGCGTGCCGATTTGCCTGAGCCAGGCGCAGGAGGATGGCTGGAGCATCGGGTGGCGCTGGCATCCTGGACAGATATTTGACCAAGGACGCATCGCTGATTGGCTGGCCGCTCTCGAGTGGAAGCGGGCCAAACTGGTCATCCACAGCAGGGATGGCTGGGTTTCAGTCAATGCGCTGGAAAATGCAGATCTGATTTGGCAGGCCAGCGAATGGCGAAAAGATTCGCGAATCGAGCTGATCTTTACCGGGCCGCAGAACATCGAACAGCTAGAAGCCGATTTGACTCAATGCCGAGTTCGGTGAATCAGCTCAAGGCTTCCACTTGGTATGTTCCTGCCGCCACTGGCTCAGCTCGATGACTTCCGCGCGAGGCTTGTGCACTTCGACCACCGGCGGCGTATCGTCGAACGGTGCCGGGTAGGGTGCCAATTCAATCTGCGCACTGTGCGCGCCGAATTGGGTCACGGTGCCGTTGTGGCGGCTCTCGCCAGTCACGGTGAATTCGAAGTTGTACACCCGCGCCAGTCGGCGGCGACCGTTGGCATCCTTGATCAAACCGATCTTTTTCAGCGCGACGTTACCGTCCAGCAATTCGACGCCGACGTTGGTGCAATGTTGCTTGACCCGCTCCAGCGCGCGCTCGCGCAAGCCGTGGTTGTGCCAGAACCAGGCACCGGCAGCGGCGAACAGCATCAGCACGAAGATGTTTTCCAGGGTCAGCATCTACATCGAACTCCAAAAGATGGCGTCAGCTTAACTGTCTCGCCGGTCTGTCGTACAGGCTGTGTTTCGTCGCATACTGCGCGGCTTGAATTTCAATCGTTTTACGGAATGACCCGAATGAAACGTACGCCTCATCTGCTCGCCATCCAGTCCCACGTGGTGTTTGGCCACGCCGGCAACAGCGCTGCGGTTTTTCCGATGCAGCGCGTCGGGGTCAATGTCTGGCCGCTCAACACCGTGCAGTTTTCCAACCACACCCAGTATGGTCAGTGGGCTGGTGAAGTGCTGGCGCCGCAGCAGATTCCCGAACTGATCGAAGGCATCGCCGCGATTGGCGAGCTGGGCAACTGCGACGCGGTGCTGTCCGGCTATCTCGGCAGCGCCGCGCAGGGCCGGGCGATTCTCAGCGGTGTGGCGCGGATCAAAGCAGTCAATCCGAAGATGCTGTACCTGTGTGATCCGGTCATGGGCCATCCCGAGAAGGGTTGCAGTGTGCCAAGCGAGGTCAGCGATTTCCTCCTCGATGAGGCCGCAGCTGTGGCTGACATCATGTGCCCGAACCAGTTGGAGCTGGACAGTTTTTCCGGGCGCAAGCCGCAGTCGTTGTTTGATTGTCTGGCGATGGCCCGGGTACTGCTGGCGCGCGGGCCGAAAGCGGTACTGGTCAAGCATCTGGATTACCCGGGCAAACCGGCGGATGGCTTTGAAATGTTGTTGGTGACGGCTGAGGGCAGTTGGCATTTGCGCCGTCCATTGCTGGCGTTTCCGCGTCAGCCGGTGGGCGTGGGCGATCTGACATCCGGCCTGTTCCTGGCGCGGATACTGCTGGGCGACACGCTGTTGGCGGCATTCGAATTCACTGCAGCGGCGGTGCATGAGGTGTTGCTGGAAACCCAGGCGTGCGCCAGTTACGAGCTGCAACTGGTGCGGGCGCAGGACCGGATTGCGCATCCGCGGGTGAAGTTCGAGGCGACAGCGATCAGTCTCTAAGAGCTAGTCGTCTGTATTCGCGAGCAGGCTCGCTCCCACAGGAAGAATGCATTCCCAATGTGGGAGCGAGCCTGCTCGCGAAAGCGATCAATCGAGCGCTCTCCATTTCAAGCGTCGCCCTTGATCTCCTGATAACGCTTCTCCAGCTCCTGACGAATCTGCCGACGCTGTTGCGCCTGCATGAAGCGGCGCTTGTCTTCGCTGTTCTGCGGTTGCAGCGGCGGTACGGCGGCCGGTTTGCGCTGGTCGTCCACGGCGACCATGGTGAAGAAGCAGCTGTTGGTATGGCGCACCGAGCGTTCGCGGATGTTTTCCGTGACCACTTTGATGCCGACTTCCATCGACGTGTTGCCGGTGTAGTTGACCGAGGCGAGGAAGGTCACCAGTTCGCCGACATGAATCGGCTCGCGGAAAATCACCTGATCAACCGACAGTGTCACCACGTAGCGCCCGGCATAACGGCTGGCGCAGGCGTAGGCCACTTCGTCGAGGTATTTGAGCAGGGTGCCGCCGTGGACATTGCCAGAGAAGTTGGCCATGTCGGGGGTCATCAGTACCGTCATCGACAGCTGGGCGTTTCCGGGTTCCATAACGTTCTCACGGGTCAAGGCTGATGGCTGGAAGCGCCTCTGCGGACGCTTGGTGGCTTTTCAGAAAGCACCGTTATCGGGACGCCAGGCAACGCGCCGCCGTCACGCCGGTAGCGATCTGTTTCCATATATTGCACCGGCTTCCAGAGCGAAGTCGCGGTGTTAACCTGCAAAAGCCCTGCCCAAGGGCAATTCCCACATCTAAAGCGGATTTTTAACCTGCTCGCGCGGACTTTTCTGACGTCTGCCTGCGACTGTCGTGATCAAGGAGCCCACGCCATGCATGCCATCAGTTTTATTCAGGATCTGGCAGTGATCATGCTGGTCGCAGGTGTGGTCACCGTGCTGTTCCACCGTTTCAAGCAACCGGTGGTGCTCGGCTACATCGTCGCCGGGTTCATCATCGGCCCGCACACACCACCGTTCGGCCTGATCCACGACGAAGAAACCATCAAGACCCTGGCCGAACTCGGGGTGATTTTCCTGATGTTCTGTCTCGGTCTGGAGTTCAGCCTGCGCAAGTTGTTCAAGGTCGGGGCCACAGCGTTTATTGCCGCGTTCCTCGAAATCATTTTGATGATCTGGATCGGCTACGAGATTGGCCGCTGGTTCGACTGGAACACCATGGATTCGCTGTTCCTTGGCGCGATTCTGGCGATTTCCTCAACCACCATCATCGTCAAAGCCCTCAACGATCTGAAGATGAAGAACGAGCGCTTCGCGCAGTTGATCTTCGGGGTATTGATCGTCGAGGACATCCTCGGCATCGGCATCATTGCGCTGCTGTCGAGCATCGCGGTCAGCGGCACGGTGAGCTCGGGCGAAGTGTTCTCCACGGTCGGCAAACTGTCGCTGTTCATGATCGTCGCGCTGGTCATCGGCATCCTCCTGGTGCCGCGTCTGTTGGCGTATGTAGCGAAATTCGAAAGCAACGAGATGCTGCTGATCACTGTGCTTGGCTTGTGTTTCGGCTTCTGCCTGCTGGTGGTCAAGCTCGAATACAGCATGGTCCTCGGCGCCTTCCTGATCGGCGCGATCATGGCTGAGTCGCGACAGCTGCTGAAAATCGAGCGCCTGGTCGAGCCGGTTCGTGACTTGTTCAGTGCGATCTTTTTCGTCGCGATCGGGCTGATGCTCGACCCGCTGATTCTCATCGAATACGCCTGGCCGATCGCGGTGATCACCGTCGCCGTGGTGCTGGGCAAGATGTTGTCCTGCGGCCTCGGAGCATTTATCGCTGGCAACGATGGACGGACCTCGCTGCGGGTCGGCATGGGCCTGTCACAGATTGGCGAATTTTCCTTCATCATCGCCGCGCTGGGCATGACCTTGCAGGTGACCAGCAACTTCCTCTATCCGGTCGCGGTGGCCGTGTCCGTGATCACCACGCTGCTGACGCCGTACTTGATTCGCGCGGCGGATCCGCTGTCGATCAAGCTCTCGGCAGCCGTGCCCAAGCGTCTCGGCCGGGTGCTCGGCATGTATGGCGAATGGTTGCGCAGCATTCAGCCGCAAGGCGAGGGCGCTATGCTGGCGTCGATGATCCGGCGGATTCTGTTGCAGGTCGGGGTCAATCTGGCGCTGGTGATTGCGATCTTCTTCGCCGGCGCGTATTTCGCCGAGCGCATGTCGTTGTGGCTGCAGGACTGGATCAGCGATCCGAGCTGGCAGAAGGCGTTGATCTGGGGCGGGGCGCTGTTGGTTTCGCTGCCATTCCTGATCGCCGCATATCGCAAGCTCAAAGCGCTGTCGATGCTACTGGCGGAGATGGGCGTCAAGCCGGAGATGGCCGGGCGTCACACGCAGCGAGTGCGACGGGTGATCGCCGAAGTGATCCCGATTCTCTCGCTGCTGGTGATTTTCCTGCTGTTGGCGGCGTTGTCGGCCAGTATCCTGCCGACCAACAAGCTGCTGGTGCTGATCGCCGTAGTCGCCGCTGCGGTAGCGGCGCTGCTCTGGCGCTGGTTCATCCGCGTGCACACGCGCATGCAGGTGGCCCTGCTGGAAACCCTCGACAACCACAACGAGTCGTCGGGGCACTGACCACCCGGGGCGTCTGGCGGATCAGCTCTCCAGCCAGACGTCCCGCGCCCAGTGCCATACCGATTCCCAGGTTTCCTCGGCGATCAATTCTTCTTCGGCCTGCCACAGCACCACGGTGCCATCTTCTTCGACACAGTAGTAGTCGTCGCCGTCCTGACAGATCGGGATCAAGCTGCGATCAACGCCTACATCCCACGCATTGGCCGCGACGTCCGGCAAATAGGTGTGTGACTGCGGGTCGGTGACCGTCACGGGTTCGAGGCTGCCATAGACCACATCGCTGACGGTCAGCAAAAATTCCTTGAAGACAAAAGGAATGTCGATGAACAGTTGTTCTTCGATTTCCACCAGCAGGTCTTCGTCAGGCAATTCCAAAGGAACCGGCACGGGTTCGTTGGCTTCGCGCAGTTGTTCGATAATTTCTTCCACGTCCGGGATCCTCTTGCTTGAATGGCGCGGTTTATATGGGCCGGTTTATACAGTAGCTCGCTACAGATGCAACCGTGAAATGAAAAACCCCGGCCGGGGCCGGGGTCTGTTACCGCAAGTGAAGCGCAGCAGGGATCAGCCGTTCTGGCGGATACCGGCGACCAGCCAAGGCTGGTTGTCGCCCTGCGGACGTTCCATGTTCCAGCTCTCGCTGAACACTTCGCCCTGGTCGAAACGCGAGGTTTTCGACACGCCGGTGAAGGTCAGAGTGGCGATGGTCTTGTCGGCACGATCGTCGACGCCGTCCAGCTGCACCTGCAGATTGTCGATGTAGGTCGACTGGAAGCCGTCGCCCAGATCGGCACGCTCACGCTTGAGGAACTCGAGCATTTGCGGGGTCACGAACTCGGCGATCTTGTCCATTTCGTTGGCGTCCCAGTGCTGCTGCAGCGACTGGAAGTGGCTGCGTGCGGCTTCAAGGAAGCGCTCTTCGTTGAACCAGGCCGGTGCGTTGATCACCGGACGGGCGGCAGCCGGAGCAGCCGAACCACCGAAGATCGAACCCATGGCGGCTGGCTTCTGCTCGAACACTTCACGCTGCATCGGCGCGCCGGCCGGAGCGAATTGCTCCTGCTGCTTGCGACGACGGGCGGCAATGAAGCGGAAGATCACGAACGCGATCAGCGCCATGATCAGGATGTCGAAGATCTGCATGCCCTGGAAGCCGTCGCCCATGAACATCGACGCGAGCAAGCCACCGGCGGCGATGCCCGCCAGAGGGCCGAGCCAGCGAGAAGCACCGCCGGCCTTGGCCGCGGCGCCAGCAGCACCGGCAGCGCCAGCGGTCGCTGCTGCACCGCCCACGCCTGGAGAAGAAGGAGCCATCTGGCTGGTCTGGTGCGTCGGCGCAGCGCCGGCGCTTTTGCCACCACCAAAGCGCTTGGCGTTGGCGTCGAGGCTCATCGTCAGGCCGATGCACAACGCCATGGCGATGCTAAGAAAACGTTTCATAAAGGGTATTCCCGTTTTGTGGAGACACGCGCGCCATGTTGCACAGCTGAAGTGTTACTGGCTAGCGAGAGAGTGTTTCGGGCTTTTGCCTGACAGGTTGCGTTCAGCTTGGCGAGGCAATCAGCCGATGTACTTTTGTCTGTAGGAAAAGGCGATAGGTTCAGAGGGATTGTGGGTCAGAACACCGAACCCTGTGGGAGCGAGCCTGCTCGCGAAAGCTGCACCGCGGTGTATCAGATCAACCGCGTTGATTTCATTCGCGAGCAGGCGCGCTCCCACAAAAAAACAAACCGGGGTCAGATGGCTTCCAGCTTGGCATAGCCGAGCATCAGCCATTTGCTGCCTTCGCTGAAGTTCACCTGGACTCGGGCCTGGGCGCCGGAACCTTCGAAGTTGAGGATCACCCCTTCGCCGAAGATCGAATGACGTACGGCCTGACCCAGCACAAAACCGGTTTCCGGGATCTCGCTGCCGCTGAACAGATTGCTGCCGCTCATCGACTGGTTGCCGCCGAACGGTCGGCTGACGCTATTGGACAGACGCACTTCCTGAATCAGGCCTTTCGGCACCTCGCGTACGAAACGCGACACCTTGTTGTAGGTTTCGCTGCCGTACAGACGCCGGGTTTCCGCGTAGGTCATCACCAGATTCTGCATGGCCCGAGTGATACCGACGTAGGCCAGACGCCGTTCTTCTTCAAGACGCCCGGGCTCTTCCAGGCTCATCTTGTGCGGGAACAGGCCTTCTTCCATGCCCACCAGGAACACGTAAGGGAATTCCAGACCTTTGGCGCTGTGCAGGGTCATCAGCTGAACGCTGTCTTCGTGCTCGTCGGCCTGAGTGTCGCCGGCCTCCAGCGATGCGTGGCCGAGGAATGCCGCCAGTGGCGTCAGCTCTTCGTCCTCTTCGGTGTTCTCGAAGTTGCGCGCGGCGCTGACCAGTTCCTCAAGGTTTTCCACTCGAGCCTGACCTTTTTCACCTTTTTCCGCTTCGTGATAGGCGATCAGGCCGGACTGCTCGATGACGGTTTGCGTCATCAGGTGCAGCGGCATCTCGGCGCACTTGGCGGCGAGGTTCTCGATCAGCTCGATGAATGCACCGAGCGCACTGGCGGCGCGGCCGGTCAGGCCTTTGTTGGCGACCAGTTGGCGCATCGCTTCCCACATCGATACATCGCTGTGTCGCGCGTGCTCGCGGATCGCTTCGACGGTTTTCTCGCCGATGCCACGGGCCGGCACGTTGATCACCCGTTCCAGCGCCGCATCGTTGCCGCGACCTTCAAGCAAGCGCAGGTAGGCCATGGCGTTCTTGATTTCCGCGCGTTCGAAGAAGCGCTGCCCGCCATAGATGCGGTACGGAATCCGCTCGCGCAGCAGGGCTTCTTCGAGCACTCGCGACTGGGCGTTGGAGCGGTACAGAATCGCGATATCGCTACGGGCCAGGCCGGTTTTCAGCGCACTTTCGATGGTTTCGACCACGTAGCGTGCTTCGTCGTGTTCGTTGAACGCCGCGTACAGGTTGATCGCTTCGCCGTCGCCGCCGTCGGTCCACAGCTCTTTGCCCAGGCGCCCGGTGTTGTTGGCGATCAAGGCGTTGGCGGCTTTGAGGATGCCGGCGGTGGAGCGGTAGTTCTGCTCCAGGCGAATCGTCTCGGAATCCGGAAAATCCGAAGAATACTGATGGATGTTTTCAATCTTCGCGCCGCGCCAGCCGTAAATCGACTGATCGTCGTCGCCCACCACCATCAGGCTGTCACCGCCCTTGCCGAGCAGGCGCAACCATGCGTACTGCACGGCGTTGGTGTCCTGGAACTCGTCGACCAGAATATGACGGAAGCGCTTTTGATAGTGGGCCAGCAGGCCCGGATGATCACGCCACAGGTCGAGGGCGCGCAGCAGCAGCTCGGAGAAATCGATCACGCCGGCACGCAGGCACGCCGCCTCGTAGGCTTCGTAGATGCCGCGCATGGTGGCGAGGAACAGGTCGCCGCTGGCCTGAATGTGTTGCGGTCGCAGACCTTCGTCTTTCTGGCCGTTGATGAACCACTGCGCCTGACGCGCCGGCCAGCGTTGCTCATCCAGACCCAGTTCGCGGATCACCCGCTTGACCAGACGCTGCTGGTCATCGCTGTCGAGAATCTGAAAGGTCTGGCTCAGGCCCGCTTCCTGCCAGTGCGCCCGCAGCAAGCGGTGCGCGAGGCCGTGGAAGGTGCCGACCCACATGCCGGCCGGGTTGATGCCCAGCAACTGCTCGATGCGATGACGCATCTCGGCAGCGGCCTTGTTGGTGAAGGTCACCGACAGGATGGAGTGAGGCGAGGCGTTCTCGACCTGGATCAACCAGGCGATACGGTGCACCAGCACTCGGGTTTTACCGGAACCGGCGCCGGCCAGGACCAACTGACGGCCAACGGGGGCCGCTACGGCCTGGCGTTGGGCATCGTTGAGGGAGTTCAGCAGAAGGGAGAGATCATCGCGCATCGGGGCATTCTAGGGTGCGCCGCGGGCCCGGGCAAACCGCGCGTTGCATTAGCCGATGAAAGTGCTGCCGAGGACGACCGGTCGGTCATTGGCTGCAGGCTTCGGCCTGTCTCGCCTGGGGGGTGGCAGCGGGGCGTTGGCGGCGGAAATTTTCCCTGCAATTGTGATCGGCAGCAGTTTGGCAACGGGGTCGGCTTGTGTATGCTCCGTCCACGTTTCGGGCGCACGCCCTCCTTATAAGAACAAGAACGTTGCCCATGACCCTCAGCGCCGAACTGTCGGGGCCCTCCGTGGACCCTCGGGTGATCCGCAAGCACTATGCCGTCGAAATGGCGGTGGAGCGCACGCGTCTGCTGTATCAGGGCTCGTTGTTGCCCACGCTGTTCATGTTGATCAATGGTCTGGTCTGCGCCGCTTTGCTCTGGAGCCCGCAGCGCTACTTCGTGGTCAGCGTCTGGCTGGTGTGGCTGCTGTCGCTGGTCGCGCTGCGGGTGATTCAGGTGGCCGCGTTCGATTCGGCGATTCCCGATCGCCAGGCCCGGCCGATCTGGTTTCGCATGTTTCTGCTCGGTTCGACCATGACCGGTCTGACTTTGGCCGGTGCCGGCATCGCCCTCGTTCCCGCCGACAATTTCATTCAGCAGGCCTGGGTATTCGGCCTGATCGGCGCGGCAACGCTGTCGGCCAGTGTCGCCTACGCCGTGAGCCTGCCGGCGTTCCTGTCGTTTACCTTGCCCTGTCTGCTGCCAGCGATCGGCTACCTGTTCTGGGGCGGCGACGATCAGGCACGGGGCTGGGGCTGGCTGGGGTTGATCCTGCTCGGTTCGCTGAGCGTGGTCGCGTGGCAGGTCAATCGGCTGATCGATCGCGGTTTGCTCCGGCGTTTCCAGAACCAGCACCTGATCGAGCACCTTCAGCAAGCACAGGCCCGCAGCGAACAACTCAATCAGGAACTGGGCAAAGAGATCGAGCAGCGCCGCTGTGCCGAAGCCCGGTTGCGTGAAGCGCAGGTTGATCTCGAAGATCGCGTGGCCCAGCGCAGCCGCGAACTGGATGCAGCCAACCAGGCCTTGAGCAAAAGCGAAGCGCGGTTGGCGCTGGCACTGAAGGCCAGTGAGCTCGGCTTATGGGACTGGAATCTGCAGACCGACGAAGTCCACCACACGCAGGTTCAGGAACTGTTCGGCCTCGCCCCGGAATACGTGACTGCGCTTCTGCGCGATCTGAAACCGCGACTGCACCCCGAAGACGTGCCGTCACTCCAGTTCGCGCTGGTCGAGCATTTGAAGGGGCGCACCGAGGATTATCAGGTCGAATATCGCTTGCGCCACGGCGACGGCCACTGGGTGTGGATCGAGGACCGCGGCCGCGCCGTCGAGCGCAGCGCCAGCGGCCGGGTGATCCGCATGGTCGGTACCCGCCGCGATATCAGCGCCGGCAAAAGCCTCGAAGAGCAGCAACGGCTGGCGGCGACGGTGTTCGAGGCGGCCAGCGAAGGCATCGTGATTCTCGATCCTGACTACGCGTTGATTGCGATCAATCAGGCTTTCAGCCGGGTTACCGGTTACGAGATCGACGACATGCTCGGGCGCAACGTTGTCGAGTTGCCGTGCAGCCGCGATGCCCGTCGTCACTACGTGGCGATCCGGCATGCGCTGGAGCAGCACGGCAACTGGCAGGGCGAACTGGTGGAAACCCGCAAGAACGGCGAGTTGTACCCGCAATGGTTGCAGCTCAATGCGGTGCGCGACAGCCGCGGCAATGTCAGCCATATCGTTGGTTTCTTTGCCGATCTCTCGGCGCGGCGGGCGTCGGAAGAACGTTTGCGCTATCTGACCCATTACGACGAGCTCACCGGTCTGGCCAACCGTTCGCTGTTCCGCGAGCGCCTGCATGAAGCCCATCAGCGGGTTCGCCAGGGCGGGCGCCGCAGTCTGGCGTTGCTGCACATCAATCTGGATCGTTTCAAATTGCTCAATGACAGCCTTGGTCATGAAGTCGCCGATCAGTTGCTGCAGAAGATGGCGCGCCGGCTGGTCAATGCCTTGCCGGAGGCCGACACCATTGCGCGCTTGTCGGGAGACGAGTTTGCCGTGCTGTTCGATGCCTACGGCAATCTGTCGAGCCTGGCCCGGGTGGCGACACGGTTGTCGGCCAAGCTGCGTTTGCCGCTGAGTGTTGACGGGCATGAGCTGGTGGTGAGTGCCTCGATGGGCATCAGTCTGTTGCCCGACAACGCGCGGGAGATCTCGACGCTGGTCAGCCAGTCGAACATGGCCATGCAACATGCCAAACATCTGGGCGGCAACAACTTCCAGTTCTACACCGACAGCCTGCAAGCCAGCACACTCGAGCGTTTGCAGCTGGAAAACCACTTGCGCCGAGCCATTGAAGAAGGGCAACTGACGGTGTTCTACCAACCGAAACTGTGCCTGCAAAGCGGTCGTTTGAATGCTGCCGAGGCGCTGGTGCGCTGGGATCATCCGAGCATGGGCCAGGTGCCGCCGGCGGATTTCATCGGCCTCGCCGAAGAGACCGGGCTGATCGGCCCGATCGGCGAATTCGTCCTGCGTCAGGCGTGCTGGCAAGCGTGCGAATGGCAGCGTCAGGGCCTGGCGCCGATCCGCGTGTCGGTGAACCTGTCGGTGCATCAGCTGCGCCAGGGCAAACTGGTCAGCCTGGTTCGGCAGGTGCTGGAAGAAACCGGGCTGGCGCCGCACTGCCTTGAGCTCGAGCTGACCGAAAGCCATTTGCTCGACAGCGTCGAACACATCATTGCGACGTTCCAGCAACTGCGCGATCTGGGGGTGAAACTGGCGATCGATGATTTCGGTACGGGGTATTCGTCGCTCAGTTATCTCAAGCGTATTCCGGTGGATTACGTGAAGATCGATCAGGCGTTCATTCGCGGCTTGAGCGCGGGCAGTGCGGACGCTGCGATCACTCGCGCGATCATCGCCATGGCGCACGGGCTGGCCCTGAAAGTCGTGGCCGAGGGCGTCGAGCGGCAGGATCAGCTGGAATTTCTCCGCGTCGAGCGCTGCGACGAGGTGCAGGGTTATCTGATCAGCCGGCCGGTGGACGCTGCCAGTCTGGCCGGGCTTTTGCGCGATCAGGAAAATCCGCAGTAAGGGCTACATGCACCTCAGCAGGCCTGATACAGGGACATTGAGTTACGCATTGAGCAGGCAAAATGCCCATTCATGTAGTATAACTACAAGCTTGCTACATCCTTGCCCACAAGAAGAGTCCAGCCCCTTGAATCTGCTGCAACACATCGCCCAGTCACGTCACCTGTTACGCAAGTCGGAGCTCAAGGTCGCCGACCACGTGCTGCTTGACCCTGCGGCAGTGATGCACAGTTCCATGGCCGACCTTGCTCACAGCGTCGGCATCAGCGAGCCGACCATCGTGCGCTTCTGCCGCGCCATCGGTTGTTCCGGCTTTCAGGATCTCAAATTGAAATTGGCTCAGAGTCTGGCCGCCGGTGCCAGCTTCGGTCAGTTCGCCATCCACGAAGACGACTCCGTCGCCGACTACAGCCTGAAGATTTTCGACACCACGCTGCACACCTTGATGGAAGTGCGCGAGAAACTCGACCCGGTGGAGTTGCAACGCGCAGTCACGCTGATGTCCCAGGCGCAACGCGTCGAGTTCTACGGTTTCGGTGCCTCGGGCGCGGTGGCGGCGGATGCGCAGCACAAGTTCTTCCGCTTGCTGCTGACCGCAGCGGCGTATTCCGATCCGCACATGCAGGCGATGTCGGCGGTAACGCTGAAGCCCACCGACGTGGCGATCTGTATTTCCCAGTCGGGGCGTTCCAAGGATCT
Organism: Pseudomonas sp. NDM; assembly: GCF_003105095.1. Lineage (NCBI taxonomy): Bacteria > Pseudomonadati > Pseudomonadota > Gammaproteobacteria > Pseudomonadales > Pseudomonadaceae > Pseudomonas > Pseudomonas sp. NDM. Next base: position 88,151 of record NZ_QETJ01000002.1, read on the forward strand.
GCTGATCACCGCCAACCTCGTTCGCGAGAGCGGGGCGTCGCTGATCACCTTGTGCCCGAGTCAGACGCCATTGGCGGAGTTGTCGACGGTGAACCTGGCGATCGATGTGCACGAAGACACCGAAATCTATACACCGCTGACCTCGCGCATCGCTCACCTGGTGGTGATCGACGTGCTGGCGATGGGCGTGGCCATGGCGCGCGGACCGAGCCTGGTCAATCACCTCAAGAGCGTGAAGCGCAGTCTGCGCAGTTTGCGCTTGTCGCCCAAGGCTGTGAAAGCGCTGGACGATTAAGATCAAAAGATCGTCCGATCGCGGCCCGAGCCTTCGGACGATCTTTCGCTTTTTGACGGAAACTTTCATCAAACCGTCATCCCCCACGCCTATCGTGAAACTCCCGTACTCGCCTTGGGAGAATCGAAATGGCTCAGCCCTACGAAGAACGCAACAGCGCCGCGAAAACCCGTCGTCAGCAGGAAGATCAGCGCCGCATGGAATTCCGCCGTGCGATTGAAGATCGCTTCGAACTTCGCCAGCTTCAAGCCGAGATCGGCGATTTTCCCGAGATCACTCACTGGCAGGCAGCGCCCGCAGCTTCCCGTCGAAACGCTCAACCAACGCAATAATCTGCGCCCGCTCGCTGCGGATAAATGCCAGGAACGCATGCGCAACCGGTGACAACCGTTTGGCTTTGGCTTGCACCAGACACCAACTGCGCATCAGCGGCAACTCTTCGACCGGCAGCTCGACCAGGCCGCCGGTCGCCAGCTCCAGGTTCAGGGCGTGGCGCGTCAACAGCGCCAGGCCCAGACCCGCCAGCACGCATTCGCGCTGAGCTTCGGCGGACGCCACTTCCTGGGTCTGGGTGAAGTGCACGCGCTTTTCCTTGAAGTATTCCTCGCAGGCCAGGCGCGTACCCGAGCCCGGCTCGCGGATCAGCAGCGTGTACGGTTCCAGATCCTGCAAGCGCAGCGGGCCGGTGTGCGCCAGCGGATGATCCGGGCGTGCCACGGCGACGATCGGATTGTTGAGAAACGGTAGAAATTCCAGGCCCATGTCCTGTGGCACCATCGCCATGATCACCAGATCATCGCGGTTGTCCGAGAGGCGGCGGATGACCTGGCCACGGTTGACCACGGTCAGCTGCAAATTGACTTCCGGATGCTGACGCTTGAACGCGGCGAACAGGTGCGGTACGAAATATTTGGCACTGGACTCCACCGCCAGTTTCAACTGACCCTGCAGCGACCCCTGCATGTCCGACAGCTGCATATCGAGGTTTTCCAGCCGTCCGAAAATGTCGCGGCTGGCGCGCTGAAGCGCTTCCGCCGCCTCGGTCATATAGAGTTTTTTACCGACATAATCGAACAACGGCTGGCCAATCAGCTCTTCGAGCTGACGAATCTGTAGGCTTACGGCCGGTTGTGTGAGAGACATTTCCTCGGCTGCGCGGCTGTAGGAACGTAAATCGCACACCTCATTGAAGATCTGCAGTTGACGCAATGTCATACGCATCAATGACTTACGCATAGGGTTCGGGCTCGGTCGGCGGGCAGATGTTTCAACTATAAGTGTTTACTTATGCCTGACCCAATTTTTATTCATTTTTGTTAATCCCTTGGCAGCGCTAGTGTGGTCCTGCGACCGAATTGAAACATTTGGTCACGCGTCGACCTGGGTCTAGCAGGTCGTGGTGCCACCGGCTCAAGGGAACCTCCAAGTGATAAAAAAGATCCTGATCGCCAACCGTGGTGAGATTGCCGTACGAATCGTGCGAGCCTGCGCCGAAATGGGCATTCGCTCGGTTGCGATTTTCTCCGACGCCGATCGCCATGCGTTGCATGTGAAGCGTGCGGACGAGGCCCACAGCGTCGGAGCCGAGCCGCTGGCCGGCTACCTGAACCCGCGCAAGCTGGTGAACCTGGCGGTGGAAACCGGCTGTGATGCGCTGCACCCCGGCTACGGTTTCCTTTCGGAAAACGCCGAGCTGGCGGAAATCTGCGCCGAGCGCGGCATCAAATTCATTGGCCCGTCGGCGGAAGTCATCCGGCGCATGGGCGACAAGACCGAAGCGCGGCGCAGCATGATCAAGGCCGGCGTACCGGTGACGCCCGGCACCGAAGGCAATGTCTCCGGCATCGAAGAAGCCCTGGTCGAAGGTGACCGCATCGGCTATCCGGTGATGCTCAAGGCCACCTCCGGTGGTGGCGGGCGCGGTATCCGTCGCTGCAACAGCCGCGAAGAACTCGAACAGAACTTCCCCCGTGTCATATCCGAGGCCACCAAGGCGTTCGGTTCGGCGGAAGTGTTCCTGGAAAAATGCATCGTCAATCCCAAGCACATCGAAGCGCAGATCCTCGGCGACAGCTTCGGCAACGTCGTGCACCTGTTCGAGCGTGACTGCTCGATCCAGCGCCGCAACCAGAAGCTGATCGAGATCGCACCGAGCCCACAGCTGACCCCGGAGCAGCGCGCGTACATCGGCGACCTGTCGGTACGTGCGGCCAAGGCTGTGGGTTACGAGAACGCCGGCACCGTGGAGTTCCTGCTCGCCGAGGGCGAGGTGTACTTCATGGAGATGAACACGCGGGTTCAGGTGGAGCACACCATCACCGAAGAAATCACCGGCATCGACATCGTTCGCGAACAGATTCGCATCGCTTCCGGCCTGCCGCTATCGGTGAAGCAGGAAGACATTCAGCACCGTGGTTTCGCCTTGCAGTTCCGGATCAACGCCGAAGACCCGAAGAACAATTTTCTGCCGAGCTTCGGCAAGATCACCCGCTACTACGCTCCCGGCGGCCCGGGCGTGCGCACCGACACGGCGATCTATACCGGGTACACGATTCCACCGTTCTACGACTCGATGTGCCTGAAGCTGGTGGTCTGGGCGCTGACCTGGGAAGAAGCGATGGACCGGGGCCTGCGTGCCCTCGACGACATGCGCCTGCAGGGCGTGAAGACCACCGCCGCGTACTACCAGGAAATCCTGCGCAACCCGGAATTCCGTAGCGGCCAGTTCAATACCAGCTTCGTTGAAAGCCACCCGGAACTGACCAACTACTCGATCAAGCGCAAACCCGAAGAGCTGGCCCTGGCCATCGCCGCCGCCATCGCCGCCCACGCAGGCCTGTGAGGAATCAAGAATGAGCAAGAAGATCTTTGTCACCGACACCATCCTGCGCGACGCTCACCAATCGCTGCTCGCCACCCGCATGCGCACCGAAGACATGCTGCCGATTTGCGACAAGCTCGACAAGGTCGGCTACTGGTCGCTGGAATGCTGGGGCGGGGCGACGTTTGACGCCTGCGTACGTTTCCTCAAGGAAGACCCGTGGGAGCGCCTGCGCCAATTGCGCGCCGCGCTGCCCAATACCCGTCTGCAAATGCTTCTGCGCGGGCAGAACCTGCTCGGCTATCGTCACTACAGCGATGACGTGGTCAAAGCCTTCGTCGCCAAGGCCGCGGTAAACGGTATTGACGTGTTCCGCATCTTCGATGCAATGAACGATGTGCGTAACCTGCGCGTTGCCATCGAAGCAGTGAAAGCTGCCGGCAAACATGCGCAAGGCACCATCGCCTACACCACCAGCCCGGTGCACACCATCGAGGCTTTCGTCACCCAGGCCAAGCAAATGGAATCCATGGGCTGCGACTCGGTGGCGATCAAGGACATGGCCGGTCTGCTCACTCCATACGCCACCGGTGAACTGGTGCGTGCTTTGAAAGCCGAACAGTCGCTGCCGGTGTTCATCCACTCCCACGATACTGCTGGCCTGGCCGCCATGTGCCAGCTCAAGGCGATCGAAAATGGTGCCGATCATATCGACACCGCAATCTCCAGCTTCGCCTCGGGCACCAGCCACCCGGGCACCGAGTCGATGGTCGCCGCGCTCAAAGGCACCGAATACGACACCGGCCTGAATCTGGAGCTGCTCCAGGAAATCGGCCTGTACTTCTATGCCGTGCGAAAGAAGTACCACCAGTTCGAAAGCGAATTCACCGCCGTCGACACTCGTGTGCAGGTCAACCAGGTGCCGGGCGGGATGATCTCCAACCTCGCCAACCAGTTGAAAGAGCAGGGCGCCCTGAACCGCATGGGCGAAGTGCTCGCAGAAATTCCGCGCGTACGTGAAGACCTCGGCTTCCCGCCGCTGGTGACCCCGACTTCACAGATCGTCGGCACCCAGGCGTTCTTCAACGTACTGGCCGGCGAGCGCTACAAGACCATCACCAACGAGGTGAAGCTGTATCTGCAGGGCGGCTACGGCAAGGCACCGGGCGTCGTGAATGAAAAACTCCGGCGTCAGGCGATCGGCAGCGAAGACGTCATCGACGTACGTCCGGCCGATCTGCTCAAGCCGGAAATGACCAAGCTGCGTGCCGATATCGGCGCACTGGCCAAGTCCGAAGAAGACGTACTGACCTTCGCCATGTTCCCGGACATCGGCCGCAAGTTCCTCGAAGAACGTGCCGCCGGCACCCTCACCCCGGAAGTGCTGCTGCCTATTCCGGAAGCGGGCGCCGTGGCCTCGGCGAGCGGCGAAGGCGTGCCGACCGAGTTTGTCATCGACGTCCACGGTGAAACCTATCGCGTCGACATCACCGGCGTCGGCGTCAAGGCTGAGGGCAAGCGCCACTTCTATCTGTCCATCGACGGCATGCCGGAAGAAGTGGTGTTCGAACCGCTCAATGAATTTGTCAGCGGCGGCAGCAGCAAACGCAAACAGGCCTCGGCGCCGGGCCATGTCAGCACCACCATGCCGGGCAACATCGTCGATGTGCTGGTCAAGGAGGGCGATACCGTCAAGGCAGGCCAGGCGGTACTGATCACCGAAGCGATGAAGATGGAGACCGAAGTCCAGGCTGCCATTGCCGGCAAAGTCACCGCGATCCATGTGGCCAAGGGCGACCGGGTCAACCCGGGCGAAATCCTTATCGAGATCGAAGGCTGAGATAACGGCCGCGATCCAACGCTTTAAACCTCGGGGGGGCATGTGCTCCCCTTTTTTTGCCTGTGATTTACCGCGATGACGAAGATCCCTTGTAGGAGTGAGCCTGCTCGCGATGGGGCCGTGTCAGTCAATGATTGCTCGTCTGACACACTGCTATCGCGAGCAGGCTCACTCCTACACAGGAACGCGCTCCGTCAGAACGCCATGCGCCATTGGCCCGCCACGCCATACGTTCGGCTGTCATTACCCAGCTCACCGGTTAAGCCCACGCCCAGCGTGTGCGCCGCCGACAGGCCAAGATCGAGCCCCGCATCCACCGACAGACTGTTCCGGTCCAGCGCCGCGCCGGTCACTTCGAAACGCTTGCCGCCCTTGCGCAGTTGCTGGCGGGTGTCGCTGTCGATGTCGCCGAAGGTATGTTTCCAGCCTGCGCTCAATCGCGGCGTCAGGCGCATGCCGTTATCCAGCGTGTTGACCTGCGCAAGCCGTAGACCGAAGGTGCTGCTGAAGTTGTCGCGGGTCTGCCCATAAACTTTCAGCGCTGCGTCGCCACCTTTCTCGTTATAGCTGTCGCGTTGATAACGTTGATAGCCGAGGCTGGCGTAGGGTTCGAGGGTTACGCTGTCGCGGCCCAAATTGAACCCGGCTTCGGCGAATGCCTGCTGAGTATTGGCGTCGTAGTTGCCCTTCAGACGATCGCTGAAACCCTTGAACGCGACCCGTCGTGTGCTGCTACCGTCATGGCTGGCGTAGGTGGCGCCGAGACGCAACGACAGTGGGCCGTCCTGACGCACGGCGTAGGCGCCCAAGTGCCAACTGTCGAGATCGCCGTCGTACTGGCGAGCATCCAGTTTCGTCTGTGATTTGCCGCCGAGCAGGCCGACGTGCCACTGCTCGTCGAGTCGCCAGTCAGCGCCCACGACCAGACCTTGCGTGGAGTGTTGGAGGATGCCGTCACCGTCCCGATCAACCTTGCCGCCGTTACCCAGCGCTTGAATCCACACCCGCCCGGAGTCTCCGCTGCCTGCGGCCTGACCCGGTGAACTGCGCGATCCGTCCGTTGCGCCGGGACGGTTGTCCAGTTGCCGCATCGCCGAGAGCATGCTCGCACTGACCGGTGTGACACTGTTCAGAGTGGCTTTGGCGAGGTTGGCATTGCTGCCGGCAGCGAGTTGGTCGAGCGCGATAGGCGCGGTGGTTTTATCGCTGGTCAGCAGTGCGGCTACAGCGGCGTTAGCAGGCTTTGTAAGTTCAGGCACAGGCTGGGCGGCGGCTTCGCTGGTTTGCGCAGTCACGATTTCGTTTAGTGTCGATGATCCCACCAATGCGGAGTCTTCAATCAAGTTCGCAACTGAGGTCGGGACCGGCGCTGGAGCTGCGATCACCGCTGTCAGTGAGGCGGGAGCAGGCGTTGGCGATATGGGTGTTGAGATCGGGTCGGGCTCTGGCTCGATGATACTGCCTGCAAGCGCGCCTGCATTTTCGGTAGGCGCGAGGCTTTCAAGCGCTACGTCATTGCGAGCGTACGTCAGTGCAACCGATTTCTTGTTGTATTGAGCCGTGGCCGTCATATACGCCAGATCATTCTCGATCCTGCCAAACTCGCCTTTCACCTCACGGGCTTCGATGATTTTGTACTGGCTGCTCTGCGGAAATTCACCCGCAGCTGCGACGACCTTGAGGGTGGCGCCGTCAAGCTGGGCTGTGCCATCAACCTTGATTGTAGGGCTACCGGTGGGTGTGACCTCGTAAGCCAGTTCGGCACCAGGCGCCAAATGCAAATTGCCTTTTACTCGGGGAGCGCCAAGCGCTGCATTGACGGTGAGCAGCCCACCCACCTCAAGATTTGCCACCGTGCCTTTACCGGCGAAACTGCCGCCATTCTGTACATACACATCACCCTTGATGCTGCCGAGGTTGGTCAGCGCTCCGCCACTATTGACCATAACGCCTTCATGAAAATCACCTTTGGGACTCAGCGTCCAGTCTCCTTGGGCGACGAATAATCCATTGAAGTTGCGTGTGTCGCTCAACGTGCCGCCGTTCGCAGCATCCAGGAACAGCACATTGTCGCCCTTGCCCCCATCCAGTCGGCCAGTGAAGCTCGCGCCGTCTTTAAGGGTAATCAAGTCGTTGACGTCAGTACCCTTGAATACAGTTTCCGGTGTAATGAAGGTAATCGGAACCGTGCTTGCGGCGTTGAGAAAACCCTGGAGCCGTTCCAACGCCTGTTGCTTGGGGCGGGTTTCGAGCTGCTCTATCGTTTCCACGCTTTGAGGCTGCTCGATTGCTTCGCTGGATTGCTCGGCATTAGCCAGCGCTACGCCACCCAGCGCCAGTGAAATAGCCAGAGCCAGGTGTTTTGGTGCGAATAGGTGTTGAGTGGGCATGAGGTTCGATTTCCGTATCGAGAAAACCCAACTCTATTGCTGCCCGAAAAAAACCGATGTCGGCTGCTTCCCCCAGCCACGCAGGCGACGTCGGATCGTTTTGTGGAAAATCCTCACTGGCTTTCGCAAACAATTCTTTTGCGCGGCGCCAGTTGTTCTTTTTCCTACAGCTTTCGCTTGAAGAAGGCATTTTTATCCGCGTGATGTTAAATGCTTTTCTGCATTATTTTGCACTTAGTAAGTCAATAGCGAGGGCTGATGTGCATTTTGTTGCAGATTCACAGCGTGTTTAGCTGCAAGAATGCACTATATTGCAATTATCGAAGATTTCGCTTTTTTGAAACGCATTAAAATGCACACGGAATCAACATGTATAACCTGACACTCCAGATCTTCACCGCCGGGCAATGGCACGACGCGATGACTCTCGACTTCGATGATCCGGAAAAAGGCTTTGAAAGCCGCTGCAGTTTTGGCTATGAAGCGGACTATCTGGTGGAAAACATCGAGTTGATCGGGTCGCCTTTTTCCCAAGCCGTGAGTGCCCTGTATCCGCTGGATTGGGAAGGTCGGCGCGCGAAGACACCAGCCTTTGTCCACGACATCGCACCGGCAGGCGCAGCCAAGCGGTTTCTGCTCGCCCGCCTGGGTCAGGAAAGACCCGCCGAGATCAGCGCCGATCTGTTTCTGCTGGGCCGCAGAACACCGGCTCCCATTGGCAACATGCGAATAAAGGAATCGGCGGAAGCAGTCGATGAGAGGAAGCCGATCGGATTCAAGCGCGAAGAGGTCATTAGCCGCGACAACCGCTTTCTTGAATATGCCTACGAGCTGGGCGCGGCCATCGGTGGCGCGACGGGGGCAGGTGGTGAAGCTCCGAAGCTATTACTGGCAGAGAACAGCGCCGGGCTTCTGTATCCCGACGCGGTATTGGACGATGAAGAAGTGCGACAGCACTGGTTCGTGAAATTCGCCAGAAACAGGGGCGGGCAGACCGATCAGGACATCCTGCGCAGCGAATTCCATTACTACAAAGCGCTGCAGACATTGGGCATCGAAACGGTCGCGGCAGAAGGCCTGGCCTTGGAAGAGGCGAACAAACCGAGTTTGTGGATGCGGCGTTTTGATCGACAAGTGGAAGATGGGGCGGTGTCGCGTTTTGCCGTCGAATCGATTTATTCGCTGGCTGAAGTGACGACGCCTGGCAGCGCCATGAATCATCTGGACGCGATCCGCATGCTCGCCGGGCTATGGCGCAAAGCGGGTCAGGCCAGCCAGATTCCCGGCCTCGTCGCCGATTACCTGCGTCGCGACCTGATCAATAAAATCCTCGGAAACTCCGATAACCACGGTCGTAACACGGCGATCATCCGGCAAGAGAACGCTTTCCAACTCGCGCCTATTTATGACCTCGCCCCGATGGTCATGGATGACGAAGGCGTGACGCGTACGACCAAATGGACAAAAGAGTTGGAGCGGGCGGGCGATGTCGATTGGCGAGGTGTCTGCCGCGTATTGGCCGATAGCGCAGATCCGCACGATTCGTTGGCGGGGCTGGATGCCTCTGCGCTGTTCGAAGGCCTGCGCGCGGATGCCCGCCGTCTGGCCGCACTGCCGGATATTCTTGCGGCCAGCGGTTTGCCCGCCAGAACCATGAATCACCCGAGCGTTCACCTGAAAAACCTCGAGCAACGTTTGAAAGAGTGGGACCTGCAATGAGTCTGACCGTCCTCGAGCGCACGGCGCTCATCGAAAGCATTCAGCAATCACTGGCCGAAGGCACTCTGGAAATCGGTGACGCCGTGCGCCGTTTACGGGTCGAAGTCACCGGTCTGCATCAGACCCAGTTTGCGAAAATGTGCAAGATTTCAGTGCGCACGCTGGTGCATATCGAACATGGCGAAGGCAACCAGACATTGAAGTCGCTGAACGCGGTGTTCCGCCCATTCGGCATGAAAATGGGTGTTGTGCGAATACGCCGGGACACCGTTTAAAACCTGCGCGACTGTTTAACCACGCCGCAAATACGCCTTGCCGTAATGCCGCTCCATCCTTGCCTGAATCAGCTCCAGCCCGATCGACATCAGCCAGTAGATGATCGCCGCCGTGGTGAGCATTTCAATGTAGCGATAGCTTGAGCGGCCGTAGGACTGGGCGAGAAACATCACTTCCCAGACGCCCATCACCGAGATCAGCGACGAGTCCTTGAGCATCGAGATGAACTGATTGGTGGTCGGCGGGATGATCGTGCGCATGGCCTGGGGCAGGGTGATGCGCCAGAAGATCACGCTTTCGCGCAGGCCCAGCGCCAGGGATGCTTCGCGTTGGCCGTGATCGACGCCGAGGATGCCAGCGCGGAAGATTTCGCTCAGATAGGCGCCGTAGTTCAGCGACAGGGCAATGATGCCGGCGACGATGGCGCCGGGGACGATGCCCAGTTGCGGCAGGCCGAGGTAGATCAGCAGGATCTGGATCAGCAACGGCGTGCCACGGAAGAACGAGGTGTAGAAACTGGCAATGCCAAACGCCACGGCGCTGTTGGACAGGCGCGCCAGCGCGGTGATGAAACCGAGCAGCGACGAGGCGATGATCGAGCAGGCGCAGAGGAACAGCGTCAGCGCTGCGCCCTGCAGGAAGCCGTTCGGCGCCAGCTTCAGGCCAACGAGGTTGGGCAGCTTGTCGAGGATGATCGCGAACTTCAGGTCGAAGCTGAGGAAAAATCCGGCAAACAGACAGAACAGCGCAGCCCACGTCAGGTACAGGCGCGTACGGAACCCGAAAAGCTTTTGCAGGCGGGTTTCAGCCACCGGTTGCGGTGGCTGTGGCGGGGTTGGAAAAGAGCTCATTGGCTGATGTCGGCGCCGATCCATTTCTGCGACAGCTTGCTCAGGGTGCCGTCCTGTTTCAGCTGGGCGAACACCTCGCGCACCCTGGCGTCCCACTGCGGGTCACCCTTTTCGATGGCCACCGAGTTTGGCTCCGAGTACAGCGGTTCGCCGGCCAGTTTGAAGCGCTGGTCCTGGTTCAAGCGCGGTTGTGCGGTGACCAGATTGGTGAGGATCGCATCCAGGCGCACGCCGGCGCCGAGACCCAGATCCTGAAAGGCGACGTTGTCGGTGTCGTACGGAGCGATCTGCACATCCTCGAACGGATACTGCAGCTGTGTATCCTCGGCGCCTTCGATGACCAGATTCTTGTTCAGATAACTTTCATAGCTGGAGGCGCTGGTCAGGCCGACTTTCTTGCCGCTCAGGTCCTTGGCGCTGTGGATCCGCTCATCCTTGGCGTTGACCACAATCACCGCTGGCGACGCGTAGTACTCGACCGGGAAGTCGAACACTTCGGCGCGGGCCTTGCTCGGCGTCATCGAGCAGATGCAAATGTCGTAGCGCCCGCTCCAGCGGCCGGCGGCGATGACGTCCCAGGACGGCGTTTCCAGACGAAGTCTGACGCCGAGCTTATCCGCCACCGCTTTGGCAACGTCGACATCGAAACCGTCGAGTTGATTCTGTTCATTGAGGAACGAGAAGGGCGGATAACTCTCCATCAGCACGCCAACCAGTTCTTTTTTCTGCTCGACACGGTCCAGCGTCGCGCCGCCGAAGGCTTGGGTGGAGGCCAGAACGGTCAGGCCCAGGGCCAATAGCGGTTGGAATTTCCCAGTCGCTTCCTGTTGAAAAAAGAGGTTGTTATTAACCGAGTGGTGCGTATTAAATAGTTATAAGAACGGCTCCGATAGTGAGTTATTTTCATAAGCATATGAGTGAAACGCATATGAGCGCAGCAGGAACGGTCATTCTCGATGGCGGCATGGGCCGTGAGTTGCAACGCGCCGGTGCGCCATTTCGCCAGCCCGAGTGGTCGGCACTGGCGCTGAGCGAAGCGCCGCTAGCGGTCGAGGCGGTGCATGCCGCTTACATCAATAGCGGCGCCAATGTGATCACCAGCAACAGTTACGCAGTGGTACCGTTTCACATTGGTGAAGAGCGCTTTGCCGCTGAAGGTCAGGCGCTTGCAGCACTGGCGGGGGAAGTGGCGCAGCGCGCGGTGCAGGCTTCAGGTAGATCCGTACGCGTTGCCGGCTCATTGCCGCCGCTGTTCGGCTCGTACCGTCCGGATCTGTTCGAGGCTGCTCGCGTGACCGAACTGTTGACGCCTTTGGTTAACGGTCTGGCCCCATATGTCGACCTGTGGCTGGCAGAAACGCAAAGCTCGATCGTCGAGGCGCGCGCCATTCACGCCGGGCTGCCGAAGGATGGCAAACCGTTCTGGCTGTCATTCACCCTCAAGGATGAAGACACCGATGAAGTGCCGCGCCTGCGCTCCGGTGAGCCCGTTGCCGAAGCGGCTGCGGTGGCGGCTGAGCTCGGCGTTGAAACGTTGCTGTTCAACTGCAGCCAGCCTGAAGTGATTGGCGCGGCCATCGACGCGGCGCGCGCAACGTTCGAGCGTCTCGGCGTGAACATCAACATCGGCGCGTACGCCAATGCGTTTCCTCCGCAACCGAAGGAAGCCACGGCCAACGACGGACTCGACCCGCTGCGTGACGATCTTGATCCGCCGGGGTATCTGCACTGGGCGCTGGACTGGCAACAGCGCGGCGCCACTCACTTGGGCGGCTGCTGCGGGATCGGGCCGGAGCATATTGCGGTGCTGGCGCAGGAACTGCGTCGATAAGCCTGACCCCGCCAATTGTGGGAGCGAGCCTGCTCGCGAAAGCGGTCAGTCAGTCAACATTCGCAGTGACTGACATACCGCCTTCGCGGACAGGCTCGCTCCCACAGGGTATTTGTGAAATTCAGTTACGGCACTCGGCCAAGCCTTTCACTTGGCCACCCGGCGTCTGGTTTTCATCGCTCAACCAGCGCTCGAACCCGGCACCAATCGCCGGCCATTCCGCATCCAGAATCGAATACCACGCGGTATCGCGGTTCTGTCCCTTGACCACCATGTGCTGGCGGAACACTCCTTCGAAGCTGAAGCCCAGACGCTCGGCCGCGTATTTGGAGCGGGCGTTGCCGTTGTTGCACTTCCATTCCAGGCGCCGGTAACCCAGCTCGAACGAGTACTTGGCCAGCAGGTACACCGCCTCGGTGCTTTTCGGCGAGCGCTGCATGGGTGCGCCGAAGGTGACGTGACCGATTTCAATACGACCTTGGGCCGGGACGATCGACATCAGGCTGAGGATGCCCTGGACCTGATCAGTCGCGCGGTCGATGACGCTGAAGAAATACGGGTCGCTGTTGGCCGCATGGTTGTTCAACCAGTCGTTGAACGCGCTGCGCTCGCGAAACGGCCCGTAAGGCAGATAATCCCAGAGTTTCGGATCGGCGCCCGGCCCTTCGAGGGCAGCGAAGAGTTGCTCGCCATGCCGCTCCGGGTCGAGTTTCTCCAGACGAATGAAGCGGCCGTCGAGCAGGGTGGCGGAGGGGGCGGGGACGCCTTTCCAGTCAGCGAGTGAAGCGGTCATGTGCGCGTCTCCTTAAAGGGCTTGGCGAAACTGAATGAGGCCTGGGCGTTCGGCGATGCGCTCGTAAAGCTGGATCGCGGTGGCGTTGGTTTCGTGGGTCAGCCAGTGGACTTTGCAGCAGCCATCAGCCTTGGCGGTAGCGTAGACATGTTCGATCAACAGGCGACCGACACCCGTGCCCCGCGACTCCGGCACGACCAACAGATCCTGCAGGTAGCAGGAGTTTTCGATGCTCCAGTTCGAGCGATGATAGATGTAATGCACCATGCCCAACGCTTTGCCATCAGCCCAGGCGATGGCCGCGTGGGTCGGTTCGTTCGGGTCGAGAAAGCGCTGCCAGGTGCTTTGGGTCACGGTGTCCGGTAGCTCGGTGTTGTAAAAGCGCAGGTAGGCCTGCCACAGCGGTAGCCAGGCGGCGTGGTCATTGGCGCTGACCGGGCGAATGTCGATCTGGGTCATGCGGGTTTCCTTAGCGCATCAAGCGGGCGAGGGTCTGGTCGTTGGCGTCGGGGCTGGCGGCGAGGCCTTCGCGCACCCCGGCAATGTCTTCGGCGCTGCGGTTCTGGCTGAGCTTGCGTTTGCCTTCGAGGCCATCGATGGGAATGGCAAAACCGACAATGGCCTTGAGCATGCCGTCGATGTAATCGGCCGGCGCATCTTCCACCGACCAAGGCTGGGCGCGGCCCGCTTCGTGACGGTCGGTCAGGGTGCTGACGATGTCGAGCAGCCGCCCGCCATCGCTGAAGGTCTCGGCATGACCGTAGGCGTGTACGGCGATGTAGTTCCAGGTCGGCACGACTTTGCCGTGTTCGGCTTTGCTCGGATAGAAGCTCGGGCTGACGTAGGCGTCTGGGCCAGCGAAGATCAGCATCGCTTCGGCGCCGTCGCGCAGGTCTTTCCACTGCGGGTTGGCTTTGGCCAGATGACCGTAGAGCGTGCCGTATTCGCCCTGTTCGCGATGCAGCAGCACTGGCACATGGCTGGCTTGCAGTCCGCTCTCACCGTGGCTGACCAGAATGGCCAGGCGAGTGGCAAGGATCAGTTCGTGCAGTTGGGACAAGTCTTCGATGGCAAAGGCGCGTGGTGTGTACATGGACAGATTTTCCTTGGCGAATGCCTGCATCCTAGGCAGGCTATTGGTCTGTTGTAAGAGCCATTGCCGAGCCATTTCATAGGTCCATTGCCATGTCTGATCTGCCACCGCTGTCGATGCCGTTCAATCCGGCCGGAATCGCGCTTGATCGCCGTCAGGGCTTGAGTCGCCAGCTCTATCAGGCCCTGCGTCTGCGGGTACTCGACGGACGTCTGGTCAGTGGCACGCGATTGCCGGCCAGCCGCGACCTGGCCTCTGCTCTGGGAATATCCCGCAACAGCGTGGTGCGCGCCTACGATCAGTTGTATGCCGAGGGCTTTATCGAAGGACGCGTGGGCGACGGTACCTATGTCGCGCAATTGGCTCAGGGTTCCACCTTGAAGAAAAAACTATCCACAAATCCATCCACAGGCTTGTCAACAGGCTTACCCACAGCCTTATCCACAAATTGGCTGGATTTACCTGTGAATCCATCCAGCAAAGTTATCCACAGCGGTGGATTTTCCCGTATCGAAAAGCATCATTTGCCCCGACCACCGAGCGGTCCGCCGCGGGCTTTTCGGGTGGGCGTTCCAGCGTTCGATCTGTTCCCTTTCGAGGTGTGGGCCAAGCTGAATGCGGCTTTCTGGCGCAAACCGGATCTGCAGCAACTGTGTTATGGCGACCCGTCCGGTGATGCGCGGCTGCGCGCAATGATCGCTGCTTATCTGCGCAGCTCGCGGGGCATGCAGTGCTCGGCTGAGCAAATTGTGATCACCAGTGGCGCGCAGCAGGGCATAAGCCTTTGTGCACAGCTGCTGGTCGAGCCGGGCGACGGGGTGGCGATCGAGAATCCGGGCTATCGCGCCGCCGGGCATGCCTTCGCCGTAGCGGGGGCGAAGTTGCACGGCGTGGCGGTAGACGGCGAGGGCATCGATTGCAGCGCCATGGCTCAGCTCAGCGACTGCCGTGTGGCCTACGTCACGCCGTCTCATCAGTACCCCACCGGCGTGGTGATGAGTCTGGCCCGGCGTCTGGAGTTGCTCGCCTGGGCCGAGCGCGTCGGTGGCTGGATCGTCGAGGATGACTATGACGGCGAATATCGATACACCGGCGCGCCGCTGGCGCCGTTGGCCGCACTTGATCGTCAGGGTCGTGTGCTCTACGTCGGCACGTTCGGCAAAGTCGCCTTTCCGGCGTTGCGCCTCGGTTATCTGGTGCTGCCGCCAGCACTGGTCGAGGCGTTCTCGCAACGCCGTGCCGTCGACGTGCGGCATTCGGAAGTCAGCACCCAGGCGGTGATGGCCGAGTTCATGGCTGCCGGGCATTTTCAGCGGCATATCCGCCGGATGCGCCGGGCTGCGCTGAGCCGGCGCAATTGCTTGCTCGAAGGTTGGCCGACAGCAATCGCCGGTGTCGGTCAATTGCCCGCCGTGTCCGCCGGGCTGCACCTGACCGTCGCTGTGGACACCGTAGAGCGCGAGCAACAGTTGATCGCTCGGGCCGCGGATGTCGATGTCGAGATCAACGGCCTGAGCACTTACTGGTTGCCGGACTCAACCACACCCATGGCCCGGCGCGCCGGCCTGGTGCTGGGTTTTGCCGCGGTGCCGGAGGCTGCGATCACAGCGGCACTGGCGCGCTTGCGCCAGGCTTGGGGAGGTTGAAGAACAACGCCTCGGCCGAGCGACTGGAAATTTCGCTGCGATGGATTTCAATCAGTTGCTGGTTGCTTGGCTGGCTGGGCTCGTAGGCGCCGCCCATTCGCTGTTGGGCGACGGTTTTCATGTGCCCGCGAACGAACGATGGATCATGCGCCTCAGCGCTGCTGTAGTGAAAATGGGCATAGCACAGGACCTTGTCATTATGGGCATCACGAATCCGGTACTCGTCGAGGAAATCATGCTGACGGCGTCTGATCGGCCGCCGGGTCACGGTTTTGTCGATGGTTATTTCTCCCTTTTCCTTGAGCCATTGCATGCCCGCCGCCGTGGGTAATTGCTGTTTGACCAGGCGAATGCGCGTGCTGGTGCCTTTTTCTTCCAGGGTTTTCGCTGCTTTGTCGAGTGCGTGGCTGAGCGTTTCGGAGGGTTCATGCGGGCCCGCGGTGAGGTTCCTGGCGGTCAGTGCTTCGTCGATCGCCGCAATGGCCTTGCGCAAGAGTGCGGCATGCTGGTGGTATTCCTCCTCGACCTCCACCGGAATCCGCGCGCCGCGCTTGAGGCGCGCCTCGATGCGCCGATGAAATGCCGCCAGGCCATCGATCAGTGCCTGGCCCTCGCGAACACTGTTTTTCAAGTCGACGGGAGAGGTTGGCGCCGGCGCCGGCGGCGTACGCTGTTCGACCCAGACACCGGGCGACTCTTCGTGGAATGTGGCAATGACGCCCGTCAGATGGGTGCGCACTTCCATCGTTTCGGTAGCGTCATCGCCGACGCTTTTCTTGCGTTCGCCGACCACGGTGCCCCTTGATCGTGTGTGGATGATCTGTCGATTCGAGGCAGACGCGGATGGCGTTGACGGACCAGCCTGCGGCACCAGCAGATGCCGGTAGCGCAACAGGTCGGCGAGGCGATTGTCGGCGGCGGCCTTGAAGGCAATCACCCGCGCTTGTACATGTTTGAGTCGGTCTGTGTGGAGCTGGTCGGAATATTCGCTGGCCAGATCGCTGAAGCGTTTGTTCACTGAATCGAACTGCTGGGCAACGTTGCTCAAGGCATCGATGCGTCCACGCAAGTCGCCCAGGCTTTCATCGGCGCTCAAGTCCAGCGAGCTCTGGATATTCAGCGCAGCGTCTTCGATGAGATCGGCCAGTGCCTGTTGAGCGCTGGCATGGTCCGTGGTGTCGCCCGGCTTGATACATATTCTCTCGGCGAGGCTGATTTGCAGCACTTTGAGGTCGTTCAACCGGTAATCCGGCAAAGCGTCCCGATAGACACGCATGGCTTGCACGGCGTCTTTTCCCAACAGCTTCATTTCTTCGAAGCAGACGTGTGCCGCCTCGATTTTCTCGATGATGCTCTGAGTGGTGTCATTCAGGCTGACCGCCGCCTGGCTGAATGCTTCAGGCTCGACGGTGCGCCCATCCGCGATCATTGTCTGCATGGCCTCGACACTTTGTTGAAAGTGTGAGGAATGCTCGTTGAGCCACTCCTGGCCCAGAAACAATTGCATTTGCAGGCGCTCGGTCATGACGGTGCGGTAATTGGGAATGGTCTGATTGAGATTCAACTCTCTGATCTGCTGAATGTTCGCTGCGTACTCCTTGTACTGGGCGTCGAGTGTGGCGAGGTACTGAGTGCGCGCCTGTGACTGCGCCTGCGGCAAAGCATCGCTCAAGGCATCACGGTCCGCGTTCAGACGTAGCTCCTTGGCATGCATGGTGTCATCGAAGGCGGTGATTTTTTCGGTCAACGCTTTGGCGACGGTCTGCCTGCTGCCACGGGATTTTTGCAGTGCCGAGTCCAGCCCCCCGCCGCGCAGACGCAGGCGCATATCGATCACCCACTCGCCCCTGACGGAATAGGCCAGTGTCGGACCGAGGCGGCGTGGTTGCTGGCGCGAGTCGATAATCTGCACTTTATCGTGTTCGTTGCGCATCACCTCGAACCAGCGCTCGCCGACCTGCACGTACCAGGTGTCGCGGTGAGGGCGCAGGCCCCGGTGCGCGCCGTCGCTGGCGGCGGCGCCAAGATCTTTCGGTCGGTCGAGCTTGAAGCTGTCGAGAACCTTGGCCAGTGCCTGCGGCGAGCGTTTCAGTGCGGTGACGATATCGATGGTGGTCGCGTGTACGCCGGTCATTTCAGCGCCGATGACATCGGGCAATTGCAGCGCACTGGGCACTTTTACGGCCGGGTTGAGGGGCGTTGTTTGTTTTTCTGGCTGCGCCAACGATTCATGTGCTGGTGCCTCGCCGACTGCCGCGCGATGCGCAAGGACCATGCCCAGGGCCAGAAGGATGTCGGCAATTGCCGTCCACGCGATCTTGCCCGACTGCTGATTGGCAACGTCGGTGACTTCTTGCAGATCGTCCATGATTTGCCAGATCCACGCCGCCGTGCCGACGCTGCGCCCCAGAAACGGCAGAGCGGCATTGAACATCAGCCAGCCGCCCTGTTTCAGGGTGGCCCAGCGTGCCTCGGCGTTGGACACCGATTGCCGGTCGGCCTGGGTCAGCAGGGCCTGTACGTTGCGGTCATGAAGGGTCTCCAGCACGTCGCCGGTCAGCACTTGGGTACCCAGCGCGACGGGGCCCGACATGTCGAGTGCCGTCGTCGGATTGACCAGCATCTGTGGAATTGTCCACACCGACGGCAGCCTGGCGGTAAAGACAAACTGGCTGTAATTGAAACGTACGTCATCGGGCAACCACGCCAGCACCGAATCGCGTAAATGTCGCGAATGCTCGATCGCGTAGAGGAGGTTGGCGTGCCCGGGATATTGCATCAACGGCATCTCGAACAGTGGACGGTACAGCAGGCAGGGGCCCTTGTTCGCTTCGCGCGGGCCGATGACGTACATGTTGACGACGCTGTCGGCCACGGAACTGCTGCGGTGCGCGACAAAGGCCAGCGGGCGGATCACGATTTCCTCGCCATCGACGTAGCGCTCTGCGCCGGTCGTCGCCAGCGCCGCTGCCACGTAGCGATACCCCGACTCATCAAGGCCGCCCCGGCCCTGGATCTTGTGCTGCAACGCCAGCAATGGCAGCTCGATGCGTAACTGGCTCTTGTATAACTCTTTCAAGGCCGACGCCTGATCGGTGTCGTCTACCAGGCATGCCTTCAAGTGCGCTGGATAGGTCTTGCCGATATCCACCGTCCTGATCAGTTTTTCCAGGTAGGCCACGGTCATCCACGCAGGCACTGCGCTGGCGTTTTTATAGCTCACGGTCTTGTTGCCCAGTGGCAGTCCGGCGAGATTCTGCAGGGCAAGTTCCGGCAACGTCAGGGATTGGACGCTGGTGTTGCCGGGCAATACGAACGTGCCCCAGACCACCAGGCTGGTGATGGTGATCAGAATGTCATCGGGGTTGATGTCCTTGGCGCTCGGCTGGTCCTTCGCCATCTGTTGCATCAAGGCGTCGCGGGTGTACGCGCGCAGGTCGATGACCTCGCTCTGGAACGATTTGCCGTCGTGTTCATGCGCAAACGTGGTCAGGTCCAGCAGATGCCGGCTATAGCGTGCCTGATCGACGGGCAGCGCATCGTTCAGCCACTGCGGCAGCATCGGTCGCAGTCGCTCGAAATGGGTCTCAAGGCGCGGCGTCGGTTCAGCCGTTTTGCCCAGGGTTCCGGTGTGCGGATAGACGCGGTTGAGCGACCTTTCAGCAAAAAAATTGATCTCCCCCAAGGCGTCGGCCTCAAGCGAAATCAAGGTGCAGGCCTGATGATCGAAGAAATTGCCCTGCGGTTCGACTAGCCGCCACCTGAGGTGCGGATCTGCGCAAGTGGCACCGAAGCGTTGCTGCAGATCCTCGCCAAGCGCTTGCAGCGAGTCGAAGTGCTGGTAACCGCGAGTGACCGCGTGAGTGAGAATCACGCTACGTTCCGCAACCGTGCCAATGATCACCGCCATATCGAGCAAGGCCAGGTGGGCGGGCTGTGCGGTGTCTTGCCGGTCGAGGTCGATCAGGCAGGCCCGTGTGTCGTAGGTGTCAGCGCTCACGCGTTGTTGCCTGTCGGGCTGGCGGAACACCGCCTCGGCGACGGCGGTTTGAGCGGCATCCCAGCCATGGCTGGCATCGGCTCTCCATAAGTTGCGCAACGCTTGCGATAACTGCTGCCAGCGCGGCTGTCCCGGGTAGGTGAACTCATCCCAGTAGATGACGTGACGATCCTTGTAGGCGATGAACAACAGCGGTGCGAGCTCGTTGAGCAGCAGACCGATGGCCTCGATTTTCACCGGCAACTGCACGGGGGCCGGCCAGGCAGGATGCTGGGTCAGATAATGCTCGCCGTCCAGATAGGTCACGGTTTTGCCGGTCATGCCAAGGCGTACCAGCGCATCGGTCAGCGATTCAACGTTGGGCCGACCGGCGAAGACTTGATCGTCATCGATCTCCCAGGTCGGTTCTACGACCATGGCCAATTGCGGGTCGATCTCAAGGTTGGGGTACAGCGTCTTGAGTGCCGGGCCCAGCGTTTTCGTGGCGACTTCATGGAGTGAGGGGCCGGTGACCAGTTGGGTCACGATATCGACGGCACTGGGGGAGGGGAGTTCGGGCATCAGTGATTCCTGCTCTGTCGGGCGCCGAATGCCGGCGGTTCAGGGCAAGTTAAAAGGCGCCACGTTCGCGCGTGCGGTACATAGATCTGCCGGGCAAAAAAAAGACCCGCGTGCGCGGGTCGTGGAGGCGGTTCGGGGATCAGGTTCCGGATTTGATTTTGGTCCACGCCCGCGTTCGTGCGCGTTCGGCATCCCGAGGCAGCGGCTGCAAGGTGTAGAGCGTGCTCATCGCCGCATCGGTCGGGTACAGGTTCGGGTTGTTGCGAATGGCCGGATCGACCAGACCGGTGGCGTCCTTGTTCGGATTGGGATATCCGACAAAATCGCTGACCGGGGCGATCACCGCAGGTTGCAGCAGATAGTTGATGAAGGTGTAGGCGTCCTCGGTATTCTTCGCACCTTTGGGGATGGCGAGCATGTCGAACCAGATCGGCGCCCCTTCTTTTGGCAGGCGCATGTCCACCACCACACCGTTTTTCGCTTCTTTGGCGCGGTTGGCCGCTTGCGAGAAGCTGCCGGAATAACCGACGGCCACGCAGATGTCGCCGTTGGCGATGTCGGCCATGTATTTGGAGGAATGAAAGTAGGTCACGTAGGGGCGGATCTTCATCAGCAGCGCTTCGGCCTTGGCGTAATCCGCCGGTTTCTTGCTGTTGGGGTCCAGACCCAGGTGTTGCAGGGCCAGCGGCAGAATCTCCGACGGTGAATCGAGCAGGGCGACACCGCACTGCTTGAGCTTGCTGATGTTCTCTTCCTTGAAGATCAGGTCCCAACTGTCCACTGGCGCGTTATCGCCCAGCGCAGCCTTGATCCTGGCCGGATTGAAGCCGATCAGGATGGTGCCGTACATGTAAGGCACGGCGAATTTGTTTCCCGGATCATTGGCTTCGATCAGCTTCATCAGTTTCGGATCAAGGTGATTCCAGTTCGGCAGCTTGCTGCGATCCAGCGGCTGGAATACTCCGGCCTCGATCTGTTTGGCGAGGAAGACGTTGGACGGCACTACCACGTCGTAGCCGGAATTGCCGGTGAGCAACTTGGCCTCAAGGGCTTCGTTGGTGTCGAAGATGTCGTAGATCAGTTTGGTCTGGGTGTTCTGCGCCTTGAACTCGTCCAGCGCTTTGGGGGTGATGTAGTCGAACCAGTTGTAGACGCGCAGTGTGCGTTCTTCGGCGTGGGCGCCGGCGCTCAGCATGGCCGCGCACAGCGCCGAGGCGATCAGTCGCTTTTTCATTGTTCAAAACCTTCCAGCACGTTCACGGCGTTGATGCCGATCTCTTCAACGGCGTAGCCACCTTCCATGACGAACAGGGTCGGTTTGCCAAGGGCGGCAATGCGTTTGCCCATGGCCAGGTAATCCGGGCTGTCGAGTTTGAACTGCGAGATCGGGTCGTCCTTGAACGTGTCGACGCCGAGGGAGATGACGATGATGTCTGCGCCATAATTGTCGATTTCATCGCAGGCCCGATCCAGCGCCGCGCTCCACACGTCCCAGCCGGAACCGGCCGGCAGCGGATAATTGAAATTGAACCCTTCACCGGCACCTTCGCCGCGCTCGTCGTCGTAGCCGAGGAAGAACGGAAACTCCGCTTCCGGGTGGCCGTGGATCGAAGTGAACAGGACGTCGCTGCGCGCGTAGAAAATCGACTGGGTGCCGTTGCCGTGGTGGTAATCGACGTCGAGGATCGCGACTTTCCGGTGACCCTGATCGAGGAACGCTTGCGCGGCGATGGCGGCGTTGTTGAGGTAGCAATAACCGCCCATCAAATCGCTGGCAGCGTGATGACCCGGCGGACGGCACAGGGCGAAGGCCGCGCGGGCGCCACCCTGGATTTGCGCTTGCGCGGTCAGGGCCACCTGCGCTGCGCTGTAGGCCGCTTGCCAGGTGCCGGCGGTGATCGGTGCGCCACCGTCGAAGCTGTAATAACCGAGCTGGCCGTGCAGGCTGGTCGGTTTGATCGCACGCAGCGTGCGCGCCGGCCAGGTGTAGGGCAGCAGGTCGCCGTCGGTGTTGAACGCGGTCCAGCGATCCCACGCACCTTTGAAAAATTCCAGATAGTCACGGCTGTGAATGCGCGCGATCGGCTCCAGACCGAAATCCCTCGGCGCTTCGACGGCACCGAGATTCTGCTTCTGCACCCGTTGCAGTACGTGGTCGGCACGGGAGGGCATCTCGAAGCATGGCTTGAGCTGGCCATCGATGAGCTCACAGCGGCCATGGTGCAAGTGGTGATCGTCTGAGTAGATCGTCAGCATTTGTTGTTCTCCGCAGGGCTGATTCGGTGGTCTTCAGTGTTGCGGGGCGAGGTGAATCGGGGAACGTCGGGAGCGGCCAAAAGGGGATCGAAATGGCCAAAACCTCTGACCGCAATTCGCCCCTTGATAACGCTGGCTCAAGGGTGAAATACGAACCCTTGTAGGAGTGAGCCTGCTCGCGATAGCGGTCCGTCAGGCAAAGAATGTGTTGGATGATAAATGGCCATCGCGAGCAGGCTCACTCCTACAGGGAGGATCAATGCGGGCGGAACTGACTCGGCGCCACGCCGCTCCAGCGCACAAAGGCATGGCGGAAACTGGCGGTCTCACTGAAGCCCAGCGTCTCGGCGATCCGATAGATCGGCAACTGATCCTCACACAACATCTGTTTGGCCCGCTCGAAACGCAATTCATCGAGCAGTTCCTGATAGCTGCTGCCCATGTCTTTCAGATGTCGGCGCAGGGTGCGCGGTGAACACTTCATCTGCTGCGCGAGCCCTTCGAGTCCCGGCGCGGCATTCAATTGCGCGCTGAGCAGCTGACGAATCCGCCCCAGCCAGGCCTGACGTCCGGTGAACTCCAGATTCTGCTTGCGGCAACGTTCGGCCATGGCCTGATGGGTAATAGCGTCGGCCAGCGGCAACGGCTGATCCAGCCAGTGGCGGTCGAAGGCGAAGGCGTTGTCCTTGGCCGAGAACTGCAGCGGCGAGTTGAAAGGTTCAGCATAACTGTTGCGGTAATCGGGCGCGGCGTGCTCGAAACGCGTAGCGCGCAGTGGCAGCGCATGGCCGAGTAAGTCGTCGCAGATGACTTTCAGCGACACCAGACAAAATTCGGCATTGAACACCGCCATGGCCGGGCTCTCGCGATAGTCGGCGGCGACGAACCATACCTGCTCGCCATCGTCTTCCAGGCTCAGTTCGAACAGCGTTCCCAACAGCGCCGGATAACGGATCGCCAGGCGCAAAGCGTCACCGAAGGTGGCACAGGTCAGCAGGGCGTAACCGAGCATGCCGTAACAGGAGACGTGCATGCGCCGGCCCAGTTCGAGGCCGATGTCACGCTTGAGCGCGACCGCGTTGGTGCAGACCTGCATCTCCTGATGGGTGGTGATGCGCGTGTCGGCCCGCTGCAGATCCGCCGCAACGATGCCGCTGCCAGCCAGCAACGCCTCGCTCGACAGGCCTTCGGCCTTGAAGGTGTTGAGGATCAGCGAGACCGCGTTGAGGGTGGTGAGGTGGGAGTGGAGCATAAGAAGTTCCCCGATCATGGATGGGGATACACCAGCAATTTATGTGCCGCTCAAGATAATTTGTAATGTCGAGATTATATTGGAAGTTAAACTTCCAATCTCTGACGAGAGATTTGCAAGTTGCAAGTTATGTTTTTAAAGTTGCCTCTAAGCCGTTGAGTAATCAGAGCAGGACATGGCCCATGACAATTCTAAATATTAAGCTGCGCTTGGTCTACTGTCAGAAATCACAGGTTTTTGGCGAATTGTTAACCGTTTGTCGAATATTTTTATTTATAGGTATTTTTTTTGACAGCTACATAAGTCGGGTCTAGTTTGCCAGTGGATGTCGCTAATTGTTTAGTGGATGTTGCGAGTTTTTCAGTAAATATGAATTTTGACCAATGTGTCGATAAGGAGATTTAAATGAGCGGTTCACAAGCTAAAAAATATTCGCTGGAATTTTTCAAAGGCAGCAAGAAGGCGCTTCAAGGCCAGATTACTGTGGAGGTTGACGGTCACAAGCAAATGTTTCCGGTCATTCACGCCGAAGTTCGTGCTAATGAAATTGTTTTCGACTTCGATATGAGCGGCGGAGATCCGGGCCGCAATAATATTATCGGCGTGGTAATCGGCAAAGCTTATTTGAATACGAAAGTGGAGTTTGTAGGGCACGGCGACCCTGTTTATTTGTTATTTCAGGATTCTGTGCAAGAGTGGGTGGCGACAAAGGGCTGGATTCGAGTGGAGTGGCAAGAGGGCAGTAAAAAGATAGCTGGGTTGCTGGATGATGTTCAAGGCGATAGAGACGGTAACTCCATACTCACCGGCGGAAAATTCGAAGTTACTTTAGATTAATTGTTTAAACCTTCCTGCATCAATTTTGCAGGAAGGTTTATTTATGATGAAAAGTGTATTGGACAGCGCTGGTCAGACCAGCTCTCCACACAGATCCAGCTCAACCAGTTGAAGAACTTCCTGTGTGTTAAGCCCTGCGCCAAGCAGACCATGCAACTTGCCGAACGCCGCTTCGCGGGTCATACCCCCACCGGACAACACGCCCACGCTTCGCAAGCGGCTGCCCGCTTCGTACACATCAAGCTCAACGCCACCTTCATGACACTGCGTGACTGCAACCACGACTACGCCGTTATCCCGCGCGCGGCCAAGGCTGGCGAGGAATTGCGGGTTGTCGCTCGGCCCTGTGCCGCTGCCGTAGCACTCCAGCACCAGACCTTGAATGCCGCTGTCGAGCAGGCCGTCGAGCACCTCGGCGCTGATGCCCGGGAACAGTGGCAACACCGCCACCTTGGCCAGTTGCTTCGGCTGGTTGTAGTTCAACGACGCTGGAATCGAAGGCGCTTTCAGGCCACCGCCCTGACGCTCAAGTCGTTTGAACGGATGACGGCCAAAACTGCGCACTTTCGCGCAACGGGTCGGAGCCAGCAGTTCGCCGTGGAAGTACAGATGCACGCCGGGCGCCAGGCCTTGGCCGAGGGCAACCAGCGCGCCGCCGAGGTTTTCCCAGGCATCGCTGTCGGTCACGCCTGCCGGCAGCATCGAACCGGTGAAGCACACGCGGGCGTGCAGACCGAGCAATTGAAAACTCATCGCCGCTGCGCTGTACGCCAGCGTGTCGGTGCCGTGCAGGATCAGCACGCTGTCGCAGCCTTTTACGTCAACGGCATCGACCACCGCTTCGCGCAGTTGCTGCCAGTAGGCCGGGGTCATGTTGGCGCTGTCGATCAGCGGCGACATCTCGCGAAATTGCCACTGCGGCACCACCAGCTCAGGCTGGCTGTGCAGGTAGTCACGCATCCGCGCTTCGAAACCGGACGCCGGGGCCAGGCCGTTGGCGCTGGCCTGCATGCCGATGGTGCCACCGGTGTAGAGCACCATGACGTGTTGGGCGGCGGGATAGGAATGGGCAATCATCTGAGGTCTCCACAAGAGATGACATTGTAGGAGTGAGCCTGCTCGCGATAGCAGTCTTTCAGCCAACATAAATGTTGAATGATCAATCGCTATCGCGAGCAGGCTCACTCCTACAAGTTATTGCATCACAATAACTGACGGGCGCAGCGGATGCGCCCGTCATTCACCTGTCAGCGTTGCGCTGCAGGTACGCCTTGCGGCGCAGTTTCAGTCTGGCCCGCAGCGGCTGGCGGGTTGACTGGCCAAGCGTTGCGATCCAGATCCAGATCGGCAAATTTGCTGGAGTCAAATACTGGCTGTTTGACGCCGGCGCGGCGCTGTTCGTCGTAGTCGCGCATCACGCGCAGGCCGACCTTGAACAGCATGGCCAGGGCCACCAGGTTGACGAAGGCCAGGCAGGTCATAGTGATGTCGGCGAAGGCGAACACGGTCGACAGGTCCTGCATCGAACCCCAGACCACCAGCGCCAGCACCAGGCCACGGAACAGCATCAGCAGGGCGCGGTTGCGGCTGAGGAACTGCAGGCTGTTTTCGCCCAGGTAGTAGTTGTAGAGGATGCAAGTGAAGACAAACAGCGACAGCGCGACGCTGACGAACATGCGACCCCAGTCACCGACTACGGCAGCCAGCGAGTTCTGGGTCAGGACGATGCCGTCACCTTCGAAGCCCGGCGTATAGAAGCCCGACAGCAGGATCAGCAGTGCGGTGCAGGTGCAGATCACGAAGGTATCGAGGAACACGCTGAAAGCCTGAACCACGCCCTGTGCACCCGGGTGCTTTACGGCGGCCACAGCGGCGACGTTCGGCGCACTGCCCAGACCCGCTTCGTTGGCGAACACGCCACGCTTCACGCCCATGACGATGGCACTGCCGAGCAGGCCCCCAAAGGCCGGATCGAGACCGAAGGCGCTCTTGAAGATGGTTTCCAGCATGGCCGGCACGTGTTCGATCTGCGTGCCGATCACGTACAGGGTCACGCCGATATAGGCCAGGGTCTTGATCGGGACCAGCAGGTCGGAGACCGAAGCGATGCGCTTGATCCCGCCGATGAAAGTGATGGCTAGCAGCACCGCGAGGACGATACCGGTGTGGCGCGGGTCGAAGTCAAAGGCGTTCTGCAGCGAGTGGGTCACGGTGTAGGACTGCAGGCCGATGAAGGCGAAACCGTAGGTGACCAGCAGCAGAACGGAGAACACTATCGCCATGCCTTTGAGCTTGAGCCCGTGCTGGATGTAGTAGGCCGGGCCGCCACGGTACAGGCCGTCGCCATCGGCGCGCTTGTAGACCTGGGCCAGGGTGCACTCGAAGAAGCTGCTGGACATGCCGACCAGTGCGGTCACCCACATCCAGAACACCGCACCCGGACCACCGAGGGTCACGGCGATGCCGACGCCGGCGATGTTGCCTGCACCGACGCGGCCGGCGAGGCTGAGCATCAAGGCCTGGAACGAGCTGAGTTGCCCGGCGCTGCCTTTGAGGCTGTCGCGGAACACCGCGAACATGTGGAAGAAGTGGCGCAGTTGAACGAAACGCGAGCGAATCGTGAAGTAGCTACCGAGCCCGACAATGAGCACGATCAGTACTTTCCCTGAGAGGAAGTCGTTGATGACTTCGAGCATGGATTTTTCCTCGCTGTTTTTTGTGGGTGCAAATGCTGGATCGGAGAAACATCGTGTTACACCGGTCTGCGCGCGGCACGACGGGTGAGGCGAAGGTTTCGTCCCGGATCCATATCGCGGGTTTTGTTATTAGTTCGGGTTTCGCATGGGTTATGGCCTCGTTACCGACGACCGCTCACGCGAAGAGGGGCGGCACTATACCGATCAGTGGCGCGCCCGTCTGCACGGTAGTGGTGCAAGCGACGAAACGAAGCGTTGAAACACCCGGCGTTACCGGCGCCGGGCTTTTGTAGGAGTGAGCCTGCTCGCGATGCAGGCGCTGCGGTTCTAATGGCACACCGCGTCATCGTTCATCGCGAGCAGGCTCACTCCCACAGAAGACGTTTGTCCTTCAAACAGTTAAAAAAAAGGGCTCGGGGACAAAATCCCCAAGCCCTCAAAAGGTGAGAGGTGTCTAGTCCCTCGACCTGGTGAGCGGTGCTGCAAGTTTGCGTCGGCTCAGGCTTTGAGCGGAACCAGACGCGGAGCGATCATGTTTTCCGGGCGCAGGATGTCGGCGAGCATGGCTTCGTCGAGCAGACCTTCTTCGCGCACCAGTTCCAGCACGCCACGGCCGCTTTCAAGGGCGATACGGGCGATGCGGGTGGCGTTCTTGTAGCCGATGTACGGGTTCAGTGCGGTGACCAGACCGATCGAGTGCTCGACCAGTTCACGGCAGCGCGCTTCGTTGGCGGTGATGCCGACGATGCAGTGCTCGCGCAGCATGTCCATGGCGCGTTGCAGGAGGCGGATCGAGTCGAGGATCTTGAAGGCGATCAGCGGCTCCATCACGTTCAGCTGCAACTGGCCGCCTTCGGCCGCCATGGTCAGCGCCAGATCGTTACCGATGACCTGGAACGCCACCTGGTTCACGGCCTCCGGGATCACCGGGTTGACCTTGCCGGGCATGATCGAGCTGCCTGGCTGACGCGCCGGCAGGTTGATTTCATTGATGCCGGTGCGTGGGCCGCTGGACAACAGGCGCAGGTCGTTGCAGATCTTCGACAGCTTGACCGCAGTGCGCTTGAGCATGCCGGAGAACAGCACGAACGCGCCCATGTCGGAGGTTGCTTCGATCAGGTCGGCGGCCGGTACCAGCGGTTGACCGCTGATCAGTGCCAGACGCTGTACCGCCAGTGCCTGGTAACGCGGGTCGGCGTTGATGCCGGTGCCGATCGCGGTGCCGCCCAGGTTGACCTCGGTCAGCAGTTCCGGGGCCAGCGTCTTCAGGCGGGCGAGGTCTTCGCCCATGGTGGTGGCGAACGCGCGGAATTCCTGGCCGAGGGTCATCGGCACGGCGTCTTGTAGCTGGGTACGGCCCATTTTCAGGACGTGATCGAACTCTTTGCCCTTGGCCGCGAAGGCTTGGATCAGGCTGTCGAGACTGGCCAGCAGCGCGTCGTGACCCAACAGCAGACCCAGACGGATCGCCGTCGGGTAGGCGTCGTTAGTCGACTGCGCCATGTTCACGTCATCGTTCGGGTGCAGGTACTGGTATTCGCCTTTCTCGTGGCCCATCGCTTCCAGAGCAATGTTGGCGATCACTTCGTTGGCGTTCATGTTGGTGGACGTGCCGGCGCCACCCTGAATCATGTCGACCACGAACTCTTCGTGGTAATCGCCGCGGATCAATCGGGCACAGGCTTCGCTGATGGCTGCGTGCTTGGCTTCGCTCAGGTGACCCAGTTCACGGTTGGCATCAGCGGCGGCCTGTTTGACCATCGCCAGGCCCACAACCAGTTTCGGGTAATGCGAAATCGGAACGCCCGAGAGGCGGAAGTTGTTCACCGCTCGCAGGGTCTGGATGCCGTAATACGCATGGGCCGGTACTTCGAGGGCGCCAAGCAGGTCGGTTTCTGTGCGGAAAGATGCAGCGGAGGACATGATAGAAATCATCTCGATAAGGACCCGGTCTGTGCCGGAACGCTGCGAATGCTAGGCTTGTGGGGATTTTTGGGCCAATGCTGTTCAGCACTGCCCTATGCACATTCGGCATAATGCCCATGTGACGCCGTCTGTGCGGCAGACGTGTGACCTGTTTTGGTGCGTGTCCGGGAGGACGTGATGAATCTGGAAAGCAAATGGCTCGAGGACTTCAGTGCCCTGGCCGCTACCCGCAGCTTCTCGCAGGCGGCCGAACGGCGCTTCGTGACCCAGCCGGCGTTCAGTCGGCGGATTCGCAGCCTCGAAGCCGCATTGGGGCTGACCCTGGTCAATCGTTCGCGCACGCCGGTCGAACTGACGGCGGCGGGGCAGTTGTTTCTGGTGACCGCGCGCACCGTGGTCGAACAGCTCGGTGAAGTGCTGCGCCACCTGCATCATCTGGAAGGCGGGCAGGGCGAGGTGATGCAAGTCGCAGCGGCGCACTCGCTGGCCCTGGGCTTTTTTCCGCGCTGGATCGCCCAGTTGCGCAACGAAGGGCTGAACATTGCCACGCGGCTGGTGGCGACCAACGTTGGCGACGCCGTGCATGCGCTGCGCGAAGGTGGCTGCGATCTGATGCTGGCGTTCTACGACCCGGATTCGGCGATGCAGATGGACCCGGAAATCTTCCCCTCGCTGCACTTGGGCCAGACCGAGATGCTGCCGGTGTGCGCGGCGGATCTGGATGGCAAGCCATTGTTCGATCTGGAAGGTGAGGCGAGCGTGCCGTTGCTGGCTTACAGCGCCGGGGCGTTTCTCGGCCGTTCGGTCAACGGCCTGCTACGCCAGCGCCAGCTGCGCTTCACCACGATCTACGAAACCGCCATGGCCGACAGCCTGAAGAGCATGGCGCTCGAAGGCCTGGGTATCGCCTGGGTGCCGCAACTGAGCGTACGCGCCGAACTGGCGCGCGGCGAACTGGTGGTCTGTGGCGGCCCGCAATGGCATGTGCCGCTGGAGATCCGCCTGTACCGCTGCGCCCTGGTGCGCAAGGCCAACGTGCGGTTGCTGTGGCGCAAGCTTGAAGGCGGCGCTGCACAAGCTTCCTGACCCTACGCGGACCCTTTGTAGGAGTGAGCCTGCTCGCGATAGCGTCTGCACATTCAACGATGATGTGACTGACACACCGCCATCGCGAGCAGGCTCACTCCTACAGGGATTTGTGGTGTTGCGGCGCTGACCTTCAGGTCAATAAAACCGGGCCTTTCGCTCATTTGACAGATGGTCGTTTCGGGGGCTGTTTATTGCTTTCTTTGCGGTATACTGCGCGGCCTTCGGCCGGCACGTCCGGCCATTTTTCGCACAATCAAGCCACGCAACCTGCGTGGCTTGTTGTTTTATGACGCGCCTGCGGGCGCTCCAGAGAGAAGAGGCGCGACGATGAGTGCACTGGTTGGCGTGATCATGGGCTCCAAGTCCGATTGGTCCACCCTTAGCCACACCGCCGATATGCTGGAAAAGCTCGGCATCCCGTACGAGGTCAAGGTGGTCTCCGCCCACCGCACCCCGGATCTGCTGTTCCAGTACGCCGAAGAGGCTGAAAGCCGCGGCATCGAGGTGATCATCGCCGGTGCCGGTGGCGCAGCCCACCTGCCAGGCATGTGTGCGGCCAAGACCCACCTGCCGGTGCTGGGCGTGCCGGTGCAGTCGGCCATGCTCTCGGGCGTCGATTCGCTGCTGTCGATCGTGCAGATGCCCGCCGGCATTCCGGTCGCCACCCTGGCCATCGGCAAGGCCGGCGCGATCAACGCCGCGCTCCTCTCGGCGAGCATCCTCGGCGCCAAGCACCCGCAGTTCCACGCGGTACTGAAAACCTTCCGTGCCGAGCAGACAGACAGCGTCCTGGACAATCCAGACCCACGTATTGCCTGAGGTTGTTGAGATGAAGATCGGTGTAATCGGTGGCGGCCAATTGGGTCGCATGTTGGCTCTGGCGGGCACTCCGCTGGGGATGAACTTCGCTTTTCTCGACCCTGCGCCGGACGCCTGTGCGGCCGCACTGGGCGAACACCTGCGGGCCGATTACGGCGATCAGGATCATCTGCGCCAACTGGCCGATGAAGTCGATCTGGTGACCTTCGAATTCGAAAGTGTCCCGGCCGAAACCGTGGCGTTTCTCTCGCAATTCGTGCCGGTGTATCCGAGCGCCGAAGCCCTGCGCATCGCCCGCGATCGCTGGTTCGAAAAGAGCATGTTCAAGGACCTCGGCATTCCGACCCCGGCCTTCGCCGACATCCAGTCGCAAGCCGATCTGGAAGCCGCCGTCGCTTCCATCGGTCTGCCGGCCGTGCTGAAAACCCGCACCCTGGGTTACGACGGCAAGGGCCAGAAAGTCCTGCGCAAGCCGGAAGACGTGGCGGGTACTTTCGCCGAACTGGGCAGCGTTGCCTGCCTGCTGGAAGGCTTCGTGCCGTTCACCGGCGAAGTGTCGCTGATCGCCGTGCGTGCTCGCGATGGTGAAACGAAGTTCTATCCACTGGTGCACAACACCCACGACAGCGGCATCCTCAAGCTGTCCGTCGCCAGCACCGATCACCCGTTGCAGACACTGGCGGAAGATTATTCCAGCCGTGTGCTCAAGCACCTCGACTACGTCGGCGTGATGGCTTTCGAATTCTTTGAAGTCGACGGTGGCCTGAAAGCCAACGAAATCGCCCCGCGCGTGCACAACTCCGGGCACTGGACCACCGAAGGCGCCGAGTGCAGCCAGTTCGAAAACCACCTGCGCGCCGTGGCCGGCCTGCCACTGGGTTCGACCGCCAAGGTCGGCGAGAGCGCGATGCTCAACTTCATCGGCGTGGTACCGCCGGTTGAGAAAGTCATCGCCATCGAAGACTGCCATCTGCATCACTACGGCAAGGCCTTCAAGGCCGGACGCAAGGTCGGCCACGCCAACCTGCGTTGCGCCGACATGGCCACGCTACAGGCGCAGATCATCAAGGTCGAAGCGCTGATCGCCGAGTAAAAACGGTTTCATGTGGCAGCGGCGGAACCATTCAAGGGCCGCCGTTCTCTCATGGCAGGATGCCAAAGTCTGTCTAGGCTTTCGCATATCTACCAAATCAGAGGGAAATGCCATGGGAATTATCGGAACCATCTTTATCGGCTTGATCGTCGGCCTGCTGGCTCGGTTCCTGAAACCGGGCGATGACAGCATGGGCTGGATCATGACCATCCTGCTCGGTATCGGCGGTTCGCTGGCAGCCACCTACGGCGGCCAGGCTCTGGGCATCTATCAGGCGGGCGAGGGCGCGGGTTTCCTCGGCGCACTGGTCGGCGCTGTCGTGTTGCTGGTGATCTACGGTCTGATCAAAAAGAACTGATCGAAAGCGACAAAGCACTCTCGGCCATCGCGGCCGGGAGGGCTAGAATGCGCGGCGACTCACCGTTCATCCCTTGCCTGCCGAGCACCTTCATGCGCCGTCTTCTGTTGACTCTCCTTTTGCTGGGCAGCTATCTCGCCCACGCCGGCGAACTGCCGGAAACCGACTGGCTGGAACTGATGCCCAAGTCGGACCAGAAGGCCCTCGAGGCCATGCCTGAAATCGACCACAACTCCCCCGAGGCCACTGGCACCTTCACCGAGAAGGGCGGTATGAAGCAGGCCAAAGGTCTGCCGGCGGTGATGTATTCGACGAAGACCGTGGCGTCGATGAACGACAAGCACATCCGCCTCGGTGGCTACCCGGTGCCGCTGGAATCCGATGCCAAGGGCCGCAGCACGTTGTTCTTCCTCGTGCCGTATCCGGGCGCGTGCATCCATGTGCCGCCACCGCCGCCGAATCAACTGGTGCTGGTGCGTTATCCGAAAGGCTTGAAGCTGGACGACATCTATACACCGCTCTGGGTGACCGGCACGCTGAAAATCGAAAAGGTCAGTAATGACCTGGCGGATGCGGCCTATGCGCTGGAAGCGGATAAGGTGCGGGTGGTGCAGGAGGCTGACCTTTAAAGCAAAAGATCGCAGCCTTCGGCAGCTCCTACATGGGATTGATGTAC